>DATGSL010000001.1:0-6946 GCA_035302665.1 Opitutales bacterium
GAAATTTCTTCGAGCTTGATTGCTTGCTGTTGCATAGATCGAACAAGCATTCGCGAACGGGAAACGGGATCAACCTGAAAGATTTGGAAAGACGTTTCCCGGAATTCTTAGATTCTTCTTTAAAGAGAGAATCTTTCGAATAAGCTACCGGATAATGGTGAAGATTATTTCCACCAAAACCGATGTTTCGCCCCAAGAGATCGAGGAGACAGATCTGGCGCTTGAGGGTGTCTGGAAGGTGGTTGTTTTAAATGATCCGGTGAACCTGATGTCGTATGTCGTCATGGTTTTCCGGCGGGTTTTCGGCTACGATGAGGCGAAGGCCCGGAAACATATGCTGGAGGTTCATGAGCAGGGACGTTCTGCAGTTTGGGCCGGGCCGCGCGAGCGGGCGGAAGCTTATGTTCACACCTTGCAAGGCTGGCAGCTCAATACGATCCTCGAGAAGGAATGAAAAAGATCGAGATCAAGCTCAGCCAAGGCGTCGTCGCGCCTCTTCTCGACTTTGTAAAAACGGTTCGGGAATCCCTGCGTGACGAGCTCGTCGTCGGAGTCGATTTTTCGGATTCCGATCCGGAGCTTCAGGAGATCTGGAGGGAGGATCTTCTTGAGGCGCTCGGAGGAGATTTGACGGTTTTTATGGCGCTTTTTGACCGTGATTTTTTTGAATCGGGGAAGATCGTGATCGACGAGGAGAGTGCCGACGGTGTTTTGCGTGCGGCGGCAGCTTTGCGGCTGAAGATCCGAACTGATTTTTTAACAAGTGTGACTGACGAAGTTCTGGAGCAGGGCGATGTTCCGTTTCAGGAGATGTCGCTTCAGGAACAGCAGGCTTACGGTTGTTATCTTTTTTTGGCGACGATTCAGGAAGTCGTCATTCAATCGATCAATTGAGTTCGGAGGATGGACGGGGCCGATTTTGGGAAATCCCGACTTCTGCCAAAGAAAACGGCCACCTGAATGAGGTGGCCGCTGTGAGATTTGTAAAAGGAATGGAAGAGGCCGTTAGGCAATCGCCGCTTCGTAATTTTTGGCAACGGCATCCCAATCGACGACATTCCAAAATGCTTTCATATACTCCGGACGGCGGTTCTGGTATTTCAGGTAATAGCTGTGTTCCCAGACGTCGAGTCCGAGAATCGGAGTACCTTCGCACTCAGCGATACCCTTCATCACAGGCGCGTCCTGGTTGGGAGTCGAGCAGATGTTGATCGCCTTATCGGCTGAGATGCAAAGCCAAGCCCATCCGCTTCCGAAACGGGTTGCGCCCGCTGTTTCGAATGCTTCCTTGAACTTGTCGAAGCTGCCCCATTTGTTGTTGATCGCTTCCGCGAGAGCGCCGGATGGTTCACCGCCTTTTCCTGGTCCGATTACTTTCCAGAAGAGGGAGTGGTTGAAATGGCCGCCACCGTTATTGCGAACGGCCGTCCGGATATTTTCGGGCACCGCATTCAAATCGGAAATGAGCGATTGGATATCCTTGGATGCCAAATCGGGATGTCCTTCGAGCGCCTTATTCAAATTGGTCACATAAGCTTGGTGGTGCTTGGAGTGATGGATTTCCATCGTCTGCGCGTCGATATGAGGCTCCAAGGCCGCGTAGTCGTAATCGAGCTTCGGTAATTCGTATGCCATAGTTTAATTGATTCCTTAAGTAATTCTGTTGAAAAACGTTAAATGAACGTTCGAACAGAAAACCATACCATCAAATGTCATTCGGAGTCAACCCTCTCACGTTGAGCTTTTCGTTTGTTTTGAAAGAATTTTTGCAAAAGTTCACGACACTCCTCTTCGAGAATTCCGCGTGTGATTTCGAACGTATGATTGACATCCGGAAGATCGTTGAGATTTGTTGCACCGCCGAGGCAGCCCATCTTGGGATCCGAGACGGCGTACACGACTCTGCCGATGCGAGCCATCAGGGCGGCACCTGAGCACATGGGGCACGGTTCCTTCGTTACAAAAAGGGTTGCTTCGTTGAGACGCCAATCGCCGATCGCGCGGGAAGCTTGGGTAAATGCGAGCATTTCTGCATGAGCCGTCGGATCGTTGGTCGACACGGTTTGGTTGTGGGCGCTTGCGATCACCTCGCCTTCCAGAGCGATCACAGCTCCGATCGGTACCTCGTCCTCCCGCCAAGCTTCGATCGCCTGATTGTAAGCGAGCCACATAAAGAACGTATCGTCTTTGTTGAGTTGCGAGGGATAAACCTTGGGAAAGGGCACCTGTATCGTCTCGTCGCGCATCATTTTGAAAAAGAGTTGATTTATGAAAGTGGTTGACTTATAGTCTTCCTTTGCGCAATGAAGCGCCTTGTAAGTAACCGCAGTATTCTCGTTTTTCTCTCAATTTCTTTTATGGCAGATAATAACACAGTTGAAGTCGAAGGTAAAATTGTCGCAGTTCTCCCAGGAACGATGTTTCGGGTGGAGCTTGCGAACGGGCATGTCGTTCTAGCCCATATTTCCGGCAAACTCCGGAAGCATTTTATCAGAATCACCACCGGCGACACTGTAAAAATGGAAATGAGCCCTTACGATCTCGATAAGGCCCGCATTACGTATCGTTTGCGGAATGCTCACGTGAACCGCAATGCCCCGATTCGCTCTTACGGACCCCGCCGACGGTAATGCAGCTGTCGTTTTTGCCCATCTCTGCAGCGGGATTGTGGCGAAAATGAAAGGTCGGTATTGACTAGCCCCTTTCACGCATTCATATTGAGCGGGTTATGCTAAAGATCCTTCCCGACATCACTGCTTCGATTGGCAACACGCCATTAATTAAGCTGAACCGCATTGCGGACGGTCTTCACGCTGATATTTTTTTGAAGTGTGAGTTTTTTAATCCACTTTCGAGTGTGAAGGACCGCATCGGCCTTTCAATGATCGAAGCTGCCGAACGCGACGGCAAGGTCAAGGAAGGAGCCGTGGTCATCGAAGCGACTTCGGGAAATACCGGGATCGCGCTCGCTTTTGTTTGTGCGGCCCGCGGCTATCGTCTGATGTTGACGATGCCGGAAACGATGTCGATGGAGCGGCGGATTTTGCTCCGGATGCTCGGTGCGGAAATCGTTCTCACACCGGGGTCCGAAGGGATGCCGGGAGCGGTGCGCCGCGCGGAGGAGCTTTTGGCGGAGCAGGGAGATAAAGGTTTCATGCCGCGGCAGTTCGACAATCCGGCAAATGTCGAGATTCACCGCAGAACGACTGCTGAGGAGATCTGGGAAGCGACGAAGGGCGAAATCGATGCGCTCGTCGTCGGTGTTGGCACCGGCGGAACGCTTACCGGAGTGGCGGAAGTGATCAAAAAGCGCCGGAAACTTTTCGCTGTCGCTGTCGAGCCGGAGGGAAGTCCGGTGATTTCCGGGGGAAAACCGGGGCCGCATAAGATTCAGGGGCTTGGAGCCGGATTTATTCCAAAGAATTTGAATGTCGATATCGTTGACGAGGCCGTGCAGGTTTCTAATGAGGCTTCGTTTGAAACGGCGCAAAAACTCGCTCTAGTCGACGGAATTCTCGGCGGTATTTCGACCGGCGCCAATGTCTGGGCAGCGATCGAGATTGCAAAACGTCCGGAGATGGCCGGCAAGAAGATCGTGACGATTGCTCCGAGCTGCGGCGAACGCTACCTGAGCACCTTGCTAGCCGAAAAGGCGCGCCAAGAGGTCACGGTCTAAAGCCGGACAGATTCAGTTTTAAAAAACTTTACCCCGGGAATGCGGTTTGGTGGCCGACCCCGGGTTTTGCGGAATCTTTTCGAGGCCCGTTGCTTGCGAAAGGAGGCCGTCTTTCATGTTGCAGTGTATCTGTGCGCTGCCATATTTTTTCCACCAAGTTCGAACAGAAAGTATCCATGGGAAAAAGTTTATTTCAAAAGGTCTGGGATGCCCACACGGTGCGAAAATTGCCGAACGGGCAGACGCAATTGTTTATCGGCACCCACCTGATTCACGAGGTAACCAGCCCGCAGGCATTTGGCATGATCCGGGAGCTCGGCCTGAAGGTCGCTTATCCGGAGAGAACGTTTGCGACGGTCGATCACATTGTTCCGACTGATTCACAGCAAGAGCCATTTGCCGATGAGCTTGCCGATGCGATGATTAAAGAGCTCCGGCGCAATTGCGAAGAGTTCGGGATCACTTATTTTGATCTTTCGTCGGGCAAGCAGGGGATCGTTCACATTATCGGACCGGAACTCGGAATTACGCAGCCGGGAATGACCATCGCCTGCGGAGATTCGCATACGTCGACGCACGGCGCATTTGGAGCGATCGCCTTCGGAATCGGCACGAGCCAGGTTCGCGACCTGCTCGGAACGCAGACCATGGCTCTCGGCGAACTCAAGGTCCGTCGCATCAATGTCGATGGGAAACTTCGGCCCGGTGTTTACGCAAAGGACGTTATTTTGCACATCATTCGAAAACTCGGTGTAAATGGCGGCACCGGATTTGCCTACGAATATGGCGGCGAAGTCTTCGATAATTTCTCGATGGAAGAGCGGATGACGGTTTGCAATATGTCGATTGAGGGCGGGGCCCGAGTCGGCTACGTCAATCCGGACGAAACGACATTCGAGTATTTAAAAGGCCGTTCCTACGCTCCGAAAGGGGATGATTGGGAGAAAGCTGTGGAGTATTGGAAGAGCCTCGCTTCCGATCCTGATTGCGAATACGACGATGTCGTCAATTTCCGTGCAGAGGATATTCCGCCAACGGTCACTTGGGGGATCAATCCGGGACAGGCCATTTCGATTGAAGAAAATATTCCCGATCCGAACTTGGTTTCCGAAGAGGAAAAAGCGTCGGTCGAAGAAGCACTCGAGTACATGAAATTGGAGCCCGGAGCGCCGATCAAGGGCACGCAAGTCGATGTCGCATTTTTCGGAAGCTGCACCAACGGACGTCTCTCGGACTTTGTCGAAGCGTCGCGTTATTTGAAAGGCCGGAAGGTTAATCCGCGGGTAAAAGCGATCGCTGTTCCCGGTTCGCAGGCGGTCGGACTCCTTTGCGAAGAGATGGGTGTCGCGCAGATTTTCCGCGATGCCGGTTTTGAATGGCGCGGAGCCGGATGTTCGATGTGTCTGGCGATGAATCCGGATAAACTTGTCGGCGATCAGCTCTGCGCGAGCAGCAGTAACCGGAACTTTAAGGGCCGTCAGGGAAGTCCGACTGGTCGAACTGTTTTGATGAGTCCGGTGATGGTTGCGGCCGCTGCGGTGACAGGTGAAGTGAGCGATGCCCGCGAGGTTTTTGGCGTCGAAAGTTTGGTGGAGGTTTAAGAGATGGCACTTGAAGAAATTAAAGAAGTAAGAGGTCGCGGTGTTTATGTCGCTGGTGACGATATTGATACGGACCGGATCATTCCGGCTCGTTTCATGAAATGCATCACTTTTGACGGACTCGGAGAGTTCCTTTTCTACGATGTTCGGAAGGAAGAGGACGGAAGCGAAAAGAAACATCCTCTGAATGATCCCCGTTTTTCGGAAGCGACGATTCTTCTTTCCGGTTCGAATTTTGGTTGCGGAAGTTCGCGCGAACACGCTCCTCAAGCGATTTATCGCTACGGATTTCGGGCGATTATTGCCGAGAGTTTTGCGGAAATTTTCTTCGGAAATTCGACGACGCTCGGCATGCCGTGCATGAGCCTTCCGCGGGAGGACATTCGGGAAATCGCCGCTGCCATCGACGCGGATCCGACTCTGGAGATCGTTATCGATGTCGAGAATCAGAAGATTCAGGTCGGTGAGAAAACGTATCAGGCGACCTTGCGCGAGAGTGCGCGTCAGGTATTGGTCGCCGGACGCTGGGATCCGATCACGGACCTTCTCGAAAGCCAGTCGGAAGTAGCGGCCGTTGCGGAGCGCCTTCCTTATATTTAACCAGCCGATTTTCGGGTGCGGTTGTATCGTCGATCCGGCCGCACCCTGTTTCTCAAAGCATGCACGATTTTTTAGTCGGAACAGGGATTTTCGCGTATCCGTTGCTGCTTTGTTCGCTGGTCGGGGTCTATATCATTCTCGAACGGAGTTTCGCTCTGCGTCGCAAACGAATTTTGCCGCGGGAGCTTCTTGAGAAAATTGATCAGGAAAAGCCGATTGGAAAAGATGAAAACTCGGTTCTCGCCCGACTGGCCCGTTTTGTTGAAGAAAATCCTGAAAATGAGGATGAACTGGAACCGATCGCGCGGTTGGAGATCAACCGTCTCGAACGGGGACTAGTTTTTCTTGAAATTATTATCAGTGCGGCGCCTTTGCTCGGTTTGCTCGGGACGGTTACCGGTTTGATTCAGGTTTTTTCGAATATCGATCCGGGGACCGGTCTTCCTGAACCAGCGGCTTTTGTTCAAGGAGTGGCGTTGGCATTAACAACGACGGTTGCCGGCCTCACGATTGCGATTCCGTGCTTGGTCGCAAACGGATATTTTCAGCGGAAAATCGAGACGTTCACCGTGCAGTTGAGCGCCGTGATCGATCAAATCCGGAGCCGCCAGCTCTCATGAAATCGCTCGTTCGCAAGCGCCGACAACCGGAAATCAACATGGTGCCACTGATCGACGTTTTGACGATTCTCATTTTTTTCTTCCTGATGACGATGCAGTATCGGGAAGTGATGACACTGAATTTGGTTTTGCCGCAGATCGAAACTGCCGGTAAAAGCGAAATCAGTCGTGCCTTAACGATCGGTATCGATCAATCGGGAAATTTTTCGCTCGACGGAAGAAAGATTGAACGCGAAGAACTTCCAGGACTGCTTCAGCCGTTGAAACCTGTGGCAGCAGATGTTTCTGTGTTGATCATGGCCGATGAAAAGACTCCACTTCTGGAGGTTACTTATGCGATGGATCAATGCCGTCAGGCGGGACTCGAATCGATCCGCCTCCAATCGAGATAAGCTTATAGAATATTTGGTCAGATCAATAAAACTGTTTGCGTGATCCCCAGCGGAGGG
>DATGSL010000002.1:0-4249 GCA_035302665.1 Opitutales bacterium
GAGTTCCAAATATCGCCGTCGTCATCGGCGAAGGTGGCTCGGGAGGAGCGCTCGGAATCGGCGTCGCCAACCGGGTTCTCATCCTCGAAAACGCCTATTATTCGGTCATTTCTCCCGAAGGTTGCGCCGCTATCCTCTGGAAGGACCGCTCCCACGCTCCCCGCGCAGCCGATGCGCTGAAACTCGGCGCCCACGATTTGAAGGAGCTCGGCGTCGTCGACGATGTTCTGGCCGAACCGCACGGAGGAGCCCATACCGATTACGACATCATGGCGAAGACGCTGAAAGATGCCTTGAGCCGTCACCTCGCTGAACTCGACAAACTTTCCCCCGAGTCATTGACAGAGGAACGTTATAAAAAATACCGGACCATGGGCGTTTTTGAGGAAAAAATCCTCGAAAATCTCGAGAAATCGGCAGAGGAGCCGACCGCCAGCCAGGAAAAACCCGAAAAGGACGAACCCGAAAAGGCTCCTCAGAAAGAATAAGTTTTTCGCAAATTCATTCGCCCTTTTCCTCCATCGGCTGGCAAACGGTTATCAACTCGATCGAGCCAGCCAATCCCGTTTTTTCGTCGATTGTTAAGGCGACTCCGGAAATACGCACATCTTCGTCCGCAACGTCGAAGCGGCGCGGCATCCCATCGATAAATCTTCCGAGAACCGGCTCGATCTTCCGTCCGAGAATCGATTCGTAAGGACCGGTCATTCCGATGTCGGTAACGTAGGCTGTTCCTTTCGGCAAGACGACCGAATCGGCCGTCGGAACATGCGTATGCGTGCCGACGACGGCAGCCACTCGTCCGTCGAGATAGCGTCCGATCGCCAGTTTTTCCGAGGTCGCCTCGGCATGGATTTCCACGATAATAGCATCCACCTGACCGCTCAATTGCGCCAAAATGCGGTCGGCTTCGAGAAAAGGGCAATTGCACGGCGACATAAAGGTTCGGCCGAGCACCGTAAAGAGACCGAGCCGAAACCCCTCTTTTTCCAAAATCAAATATTCTTTACCCGGGCACGACCTCGGAAGATTCGCCGGACGGCAAAGAGCTTCGATTTGATCGATTTCCGGCACGAGGACCTTTTGATCCCAGACGTGATCGCCGAGGGTGATTCCATCGAGACCGGCATGAAGCAAAGTGCGCGCAATTTTTCCGGTAATTCCTGCACCGGCTGCGGCATTTTCGCCATTGGCGATGATAAAATCGGCCTGATACGTTTGGCGTAATTCCGGAAGTTGCTCAGCCAAAAACCTTCGTCCGGGCCGCCCGACCACATCACCGATAAAGAGAATATTTTTCACGTTTTAAAACCGTCAACCGTCCCGATCCAATTTTCGAGCTTAAATCGATCGTTGCAATCGTGGACAACAAAACGCTCGCCGATGCTGTTAACGGGAACGGCCCTTTTTAAAACAGTCTTGCAACGATAAGCGATCGGCGGCACGTTGACTCTTTATTTCCAGCTCATGAAAACTGACACTTCCATCTCCTCCCCGAAAACGGATATCGGGCCCGAAATGAAGGGCGCTGAAGTCGCCATCGAGTGCTTGGTGCGCGAAGGGGTCGACGTCGTTTTCGCCTATCCGGGAGGTGCTTCGCAGGAGCTGCACCAGGCGCTCGCGAAATGCGATAAAATCCGCACGATTCTTCCGCGCCATGAGCAAGGAGGCTCCTTTGCTGCCGAAGGTTACGCACGCGCAACCGGAAAAGCGGGCGTCTGCATGGCAACGAGCGGTCCGGGCGCTACCAATCTCGTTACCGCGATCGCCGATGCCTATATGGACAGTGTTCCGTTGGTCGCGATCACCGGTCAGGTTTATCAGAAATTGATCGGAAAAAGCGCTTTTCAGGAGACCGATTTTTTCGGAATGACCTTGCCGATCGTCAAGCACAGTTATCTCGTGCTCGATGCAGCCGATCTCCCGCGGATTATTAAAGAAGCTTTTTTCCTCGCAACGAGCGGCCGTCCGGGACCAGTCGTGATCGATATTCCCAAAGATGTTCAACAGGCCCGGCTCCGGCCGGTCTATTCGGAAAAGGTCGATCTTCGCGCCATCGCACCGGTGCCGGAAGCAAACGACGAATCGCTGCAGAAAATTATCTCGCTCCTTAGCGAAGCCGAGCGCCCCGTTCTCTACGTCGGAGGCGGGATCATCTCCGCTGGCGCCGAGAAGGAATTACTGACTTTCGCCGAGAAAATGCAAATCCCGGTTACTTCCACCTTGATGGGCGTCGGTTGTTTCCCGGAAACCCATCCGCTTTCGCTCAAATGGTTCGGAATGCACGGTTCGGCGGCTGGAAACTGGGCGGTCCACCAATCGGATCTGCTGCTCGCCTTCGGTGTCCGATTCGATGACCGAATCACCGGCGATGTATCCAAATTTGCTCCGGAAGCGACCATCGTTCATATCGATATCGATGCTTCCGAACACAACAAAAATAAGACGGTCGATTATCCGATTGTTTCCGATGTTCGCTACGCGTTGAAACGGATGAACGAGCTCGCGGCCAGCGGCTTGAATGCGACGCCCGATCGTTCAAAGTGGCTCGATACGGTGCGCGGTTGGATGAAGGATTATCCGTTTTCTTACGAGGAAAACAAACACATCCTCGCCCAGGAAGCGATTCACGTCCTCTACGAACTGACAAAGGGAGAGGCAATTATCACAACTGGCGTCGGCCAACACCAGATGTGGGCCGCGCAATATTACAACTTCGCCAAGCCACGGAGCTATTTGAGCTCACTCGGTCTCGGCGCGATGGGTTTCGGTTATCCGGCGGCTCTCGGAGCCAAAGTCGCCTGTCCCGATCGCGAAGTGATCGATATCGACGGCGATGGCTCTTTCCTGATGAACATTCAGGAGCTCGCGACGGCAAAAATCGAAAAGATCGCGGCCAAAGCTCTGATTTTGAACAACCAACACCTCGGCATGGTCGTTCAGTGGGAAGATCGTTTCTATAACAGCATCCGCGGACATACGATTCTCGGCGATGCCGACAACATCGGAAGCCCCGACAATATCGAGGGACTTTATCCGGATTTCGTGGCGATTGCTGCCGGCTTCGGCGTTCCCGGACGGCGTGTTCACAAAAAAGAGGAATTGCGGGAGGCCATTCAGGAGATGCTCGACTGCGATGGGCCTTACCTTCTCGACGTCATTGTTCCCTATACCGAACACGTTTTGCCGATGATTCCGGCCGGGAAATCGGTCGACGATATCATTCTGGAATAAAAAACTTTTTCCAGTTCAACCTCCGCCCTGCACGGCGGAGGTTTTTTTGTCGAAAGTTGCTTCCTAAGAAAGCAACGCCTCTGCCAACGCGTCCTCTAAAGGAAAAAGCTTCAGAGCGGTCGGAATCCGATTTCTCCCGCGCCCGAGATCGGCATCGATTTCGGCAACTCCGGTCTTCCGGTTGGCGATCCACTTGAAATAGCGCTGATCGTCATACTCAAACTCCAATTCGAGCTCGAATTCCTTCACTCCCCCACTCGGACAACAATCAAACTCCGCCGTCAAATCCTGTTCCGAAAGCTCGACGCATCCGCTCAAAGCCTCCTTCACCCAATCGCGCAAAATAAGGGCCTCTATTTCGAGCTTTTTTGACCGGCGCACCCGCACCCGTTTCAGCCCACGGACAAGTTCACCAGGTTCAAACCGGCTCAGAAACTGACCGATCGCCTGACGCACCGGAAGCTGACTCGCAACCGCAAGATCCCGCACAATCTCCGGCTTCACCCACTCGATCTCGCGGATTTGCGCCCCTTCCTTACGCGAATCATAGACGACCCGCCGCGCCACATTGAAAAAGAACTCATACTCGTTCACGCGATGCGTTTCCTTGAAACCATATTGCCAATAATATGTCGGCAAATCGTTCTCCAAAAGAATGGAAACCTGATCCTCCAGAAACTCCCGCGCGGCAGGCGGATAAGCTAAAATAATCGCTTCATAACACGATCGCTCGCGTCCACTTTTCCCGATGTAGCATTCGCTAAAAATTTTCGACGACAACAAGGTCTCTTCATTTGCAGGAACCTCCGGGACGAGCATGAGAATGCGGCACGGATAGCGCCTCGAAAAACGAAGTGCCGTTTCAAATAGCTCCCGGGCCTCCTCCGGTTCTGCCCGGAGACCGAGATGAAGGATCAAATTCATCTGAGTCGCCCGGAATTCCGAGAGATTCACCGTAGGATCGGTTGAAGGCACTTCCCAAACGCGGGAAAGAGCCGTGGAAATATCACCGACA
>DATGSL010000003.1:0-7263 GCA_035302665.1 Opitutales bacterium
TCAATGAAGCCCGCAAACTTCTCGAAGGTCCCGGTTACGTTTTGCCGACAGAAGTCCGCCTTCAACTCGCGCGGAATCAGGAACTCTGGTCGCTCGATATCGCAACGATCGATCTCAACGCCTTCCAGCCGGAAATCGAGGTAACCGACGAACAGCTCGAAGAATTTTTTGCCGAAAACTCCTTCCGCTATGAAAGGGAACCGCGCATTGTCTTCTCTTACGTCCTCTTCGACCGCGATGATTTCGTCGATGGTGTTCCTCCGCTCACCGAAGATGAGGTAGCGACTTATTTTGAACAAAATCGCGCGCGCTTCACGCCCGAGCCGGAGCCAACAACCGAAGCAGATGACGAAACTGAGACCGAAGAGCCGAAGGAAGTGACTTTGGCCGACGTGCGCGCCGAAGTCGAAACAGCCCTTCGGAGACAAAAAGCGATCCGCGTTGCCGGACTTTCAGCCTCCGATTTCGCCTACGCGATGTTCCAGCAAGGAACTCGCCCCGGATCGGAAGCATTCGACGAATTGCTCAGCAACTATAATGGGGAACTCCGCGAGGCACCTCCTGCCAGCCGCAGCGAATTCCCACAAAATCTCGGCTTCTCCTATGAAGCACGGGAGGCCGTTTTCCGCCTCGACGCCGATCGCGATTTCTCCGATCCGGTCCGCATCGGCGACGATTACGCAGTTTTGATTTACAAGGAAACTCTCCCTTCCTACGTGCCGCCGATGGAAGAGGTGAAGGCGGAGGTCGAGCAAGATTATCGCGCCGAGGAACGTCGACGTCTGATCGCCGAACGGGGACAGGAAATTCGCGCTTCCATCACCGAAAAAATGGGCGAAGAGGTTTCGTTCATTGAAGCTGCCGAAAGCGAAGGTTTGACCACCGAAAGCGTCGAACCCTTCACACGGATCGCTCCGCCAAACGAAATCAACCGTCAGCTCGTCATGCGGCTCGACGACTTTGAAGTGCAGGAAGTCTCGCAAATGATCCAGATCCAGAACACCGGCTACTTCGTTTTTGTAAAAGATCGCACAACGCCCGATGTCGATATGAGCGGCGAAGAATTTACAACCACGATGGAAAATCTTCGCCAGTGGTCCTCCATGGGTGGAAATTTTGCTCTTCAGGAGTATGTTTCCCAAGAGATGGCAGCGGCCAATCCGACCCGATAAGAACGGGCACCGCTGCCGATTGTTTTTTGATGCCTATTTGTCGCTACAGACCACTTCAAACGCCGTGCAAACTTTGCAACGACGGTTTTGACCACAATCAGAAAGCATCGGAACCCGATCTTACCGAATGTCCAACCTGCGGAAAAGCCGTAGAAAAGGTTTTTCCCGAGGGCTTTGGAACGCCTCGCCTCACTCGAAAGCCATCGATATCCGAAGCGAAAGAGGCCGGTTTCACCGTCTTGAAAAGATTGAGCGGCGGCGAATACGAAAAGCAGTAAGACTCGGCTGCGGCTTTTTTAAACGAAAAGCTCAGCCGGATCGATTTCGCCGCGTCCGCTCAGATTCAACTCCCGGGCTCCCGGCAATTGATGTCGAAACCAGGTTCGCTGCTTCTTCACCAAGCGATTCGTGTTTCGAATAATCTTTTCGCGCAAATCCGCTTCCGACAACTCGCCCGAGAGGAATCGAATCGGCTCCCGATAACCGATTGCCGAAGCCGCCGACCGGTTTTTTAACAATCCGCGCCCGAGCAAACTCCGGACTTCCTCCACCAATCCGGCTGCGAGCATTTTATCGACCCTTTGCGCAATTCGCTCCTGAAGTTCTTCCGGTTCCCGCAGCAGCAGAGTGACATGCGTCTTAAAATCTTCAAAAGGAAAAGGCTGCTCCTCCATCTCTTTCCGCAACTCCTGAACCGATTTTCCGGTCGCCAAACAGCGTTCCAGAGCGCGGACGACCCGGCGCGGATTCTGCAAATCGAGACTCTCCCCGGCCGAGCGATCGAGTCGCAATAATTCGCGAACCATCGTGTCCAATCCTTCCTTTTCCAATCTCTGAACACGCTCCTCGATCTCTTCAGGAATTTCGACCGGATCGACAACCGGCGCGAGGAAACTCTTCAGGTAAAAACCGCTGCCGCCGGTCACGAGCACCCGTTTCCCTCGCGCGAGAATTTCATCCACGATACGAACCGATTCCTCCAGATAGCGGTGAATGCTCCACGATTCGCCCGGTTCGGCCACATCGATCAGATGATGACGAACTCGGTTTCGTTCCGAGACCGACGGTTTCGCCGTGCCGATATCCATTCCCCGATAAAAAAGAAGCGAATCGGACGAAACAATTTCCGCATCGAACTCCTCAGCCCACCGCAGCGCCAGTTCCGTTTTCCCAACAGCTGTCGGCCCGGTTAGAATAAAAAGCTCGGAAATATTCCGATTTTTCCGGTTGGTCATGTCAAAAAGTTACCACTGACAGCCCGGAACCGCGAAAACCGATCTCCGGCTTTTCTACTGGTAAACACCTGCGGCCAAATCCTCGGCCCGCTCGCGGATCGCCTGGAGAATTTTTTCACGGTCGCCAAAATTCTCTTTGACGCAATTAACGAGCGCGCTTCCGACAACCGGCGCATCGCAAATCGCAGCAATCTCGCGAACCTGCTCGCGGGTAGAAATCCCAAATCCGACAACGACCGGAAGATCGGTATGTTTTTTGATCTCCGCCACCGCTTCGCCGATATTGTCCGACAAACTTTCGCGAACTCCGGTAACTCCTTCCCGCGAAACATAATAAATAAAACCGCTCGCCGCTTTAGCAATAATTTTCACCCGCTCCGGCGGAGTTGTCGGGGCCACGATGAAGATATTTTTCAATCCGTGCTTGCGGCTAATCTCCAGAACCTCCCCGGCTTCCTCCGGCGGAAGATCGAGCGTCAACATTCCGTCGACCCCGGCCTCAACCGCCTTCGAAACATACGATTCGATCCCATTTGCAAAAACGAGATTGTAATACGTATAAAAAATGATCGGTACTTCGGTAAATTTCCGAATTTCGCGCACGAGATCGAAAACGCGATCGCCGGTCATTCCTGTCGAAAGAGCGCGCTGGGCCGCGAGCTGATTGGTCAGGCCGTCGGCAAGAGGATCCGAAAAAGGAACGCCGAGTTCCAGAACATCGACGCCGCTTTCGACAAGCGTCCGGCAGATTTCTACCGATGTCTCGAAATCAGGATCTCCCGCAGCGATATAAGCCACAAAACAGGCTCGGTTCTCCTTACGGGCACGGGCAAATTGCTCAGCGATACGGTCCATTCCCAAGAGTTATGACTGAAGAAACAAGGTTTATGAAGGCGAAAATGATTCTTTAAAAAAGTTCCCGCTGCGACAACCGTTGACGCGCTACATCCGAACCACAGCTTTTTTCGAGAAGCCAGCCGATCGTAACCGCTTCAAATTCCGGATTTTCGAGCAACTTGATCAAAAGAAGAGCTGCCGCCAGCGCATCGTAAAGCGCAGCGTGATAAAGACAGCGGTCGGCCGGACAATGCTCCGCAGCCAACTGATCGAGCTCCTCCTGATAACCGAAAGCGACAATCAGGGACTCGAGATTCGCCGATTCGGTTTCCGGAAAAACTCGTTCGTAGAGACGCCCTGTATCGAGCCAAGGTCCCCAATCGGCCAATTGCTCACCGGGCCAGACAAAATTCGGTGAGGCTGGCGGATAGGGCCAGACCGATTTGATCAAATGATTTTCCGTTCCCGCAAAATGAGCCGCCAACGGTCCCTTTTGACGCAGCCCGGAAAAAAGCTCCCATTCTTCCGAAAAAGGTGGATAGCGGTCCGCCATCTCCGGTCGGATCCGGTGAATCGCGATATCGTGCTCATCGACCTTTCCGAGCGGTCGGCAAAGACGGGTTTCCGTAAACGTGACCGTTCCGTTTTCCAACGCCGCGACACCATATTCGAGAATCCCCGATCGTCGGCTTCCCTCAAAATCAATTACATGAATCGGAACATCCCTCCAGTGCATCTGAGATTCATTGAACGCCATAGCACCGAGAGCTTTCAACTCTTTTCCCGCTTGTCTCGACCGCCCATCCAAGTTTGAAACAACGGGGTCTCCTCGTAAATTTATGAAACCGCAAATGAAACTTTCCGAAACTCTCTTACCGTTTGTCCAAAAATTGGCAGAAAAAAGCGCCGCGGTTATCACGCCCTACTTCGCCAACAACAACCTTGAGGTGGAGATGAAGGAGGACGACACGCCGGTCACCCACGCCGACCGGAATGCGGAAACGGTGATGCGCGATCTGATCGAAAAAACCTATCCGTCGCACGGCATCATCGGCGAGGAATTCGGAACCAAAGATCCGGAAGCGGAATTTGTTTGGGTGATCGATCCGATCGACGGAACGAAATCGTTCGCCTCCGCCTGTCCCCTTTTCGGGACATTGATCGGCTTGCTTCACGAAGGGAAACCGCTCCTCGGCGCGATTCACCAGCCGGTTTTAAAACAATTCTGCTTCGGCGACGGCGAAACGACAACTTGCAACGGAAAGCCGGTACAATTTCGCACCACCAGCCGACTCGAAGAGGTCCGGCTGCTGACAACGGACATCCAGAACATCGAGCGCCATCAGAACCGGAAAAATTTCGATACGCTCGTCGAAAACGTTCATTTTATGCGGACGTGGGGCGATTGCTACGGCTATCTCCTTTTGGCGACCGGCTGGGCCGATGTCATGCTCGATCCGATTATGAATCCGTGGGATTTTCTCCCGGTCATTCCGGTCATCACCGGCGCCGGCGGAATGATCACGACCTGGGAAGGCGGCGATCCGGTGAAAGGCGATTCAATCGTTGCCACGAATAAAATCCTTCACGGGCGCGTGATCGAGATTCTCAACGCGCCGTAAAAACGCCACCTTTCCCCGCAGATCTCCCCGGCGATCAAATCCAAAATGGCGTGAAATAAACGAACAGATGGAGACAAAAAGCGGTTGCTAAAGCGGCGACAAGATCGTCGACGACCACTCCGAAACCTCCTTCCAGCTTCTGTAGGCGGCGGATCCCAAAAGGTTTTGCAATATCGAAAACCCGAAAAAGCAGAAAGCCGACCAAGATAATCAGCCAGGCAAGAGCTTCATTTAAATACGGTTGCAATCCGAGAAAGCAAAACGGAATCGCGACAAATTCATCGATCACAACTTCGCCCGGATCCCGTTTTTGCAGACGAATTTCCGCCTCTTCACAGATCGCAATCGCCACGACAACCGATAATCCGCCCAAAAGAAGATATTCGAACCAGCCGGCGCGGAAAAAAAACAACGTAAACCAGATCAGGCCGACAGCGCTTCCGGCCGTTCCCGGACCGCGCTTCACCCTTCCGACAGGACCGAGCGTTGCCAAATTGATCACGAGCGGCGACGGAAGAAGCCGCAGCCAAAGCGGTTGTTTCCACCTCATTCGCTCTTACCTCCCGGAAAAAGCTCCGTCCAATATTTCCAGACGTAACGGGTTCCGGAGGTAACTGTTAAAAGCGTTGCGAGCAGAAAGAGGCCGAAACCGATCCAGTGAAACCAGTTGGCAATCGCCGTTAAATCGCTCTTCAAAAAACGGGAAAAATCGTTTTCCAACACCGGCGCGAGCAAAAGAAACGCCATGGCAAGGATTTGACTGACCGTTTTTTGTTTTCCCGATTTTTCCGCCGCAAGAACAACTCCATTGGCAGCGGCGACCAAACGAAGACCAGTGATGAAAAACTCGCGGCAAAGAATCAGAAGCACGCAAAACAGCGCGAGCAGCTCCCAACCTTCAAAATAACCGAGAACCGTCAGCGCAACAAAAAGACCGACCATCAAGATCTTGTCGGTCAGCGCATCCATCAGCTTTCCGAAGTTGGAAACCAATTTCCACTTCCGCGCAACAAAGCCGTCGGCCCAATCGGTAATCGCGGCGATCAGAAAAAAGAGAAACGCGAGAGTCGCCGCTCCCGGCCAATTCATCGCCATAAGCGTGACAATCAAAAAGAGGAAGATGATTCGCGAAAGCGTGAGCAAATTTGGTAGATTCATGAAATGAAAGGACTTTGATTTGTCTTATTGCCAAAGAATCCTTTTTTCGGCCAGCATGCGAGCGTAACATTTTCGTCAATCAATTGAATCCTCTTTGTGGAAAGCATGAAAATCTGTATTTATCCGGGAACCTTTGATCCCGTGACCAATGGACATCTCGATGTGGCGGGCCGCGCTGCCCGTATCTTCGACAAGGTCGTGATCGGGGTAGCGCGAAACGAAGACAAATCCCCGCTTCTTTCCGCAGAAGAGCGTCTCCAGTTGATCGACGAAAATATTGCCGATCACTCGAATATCTCCGCGATGATTTTCGAAGGACTCCTGGTCGATTTTGCCCGCGAAACGAAAGCAACGGCAGTCGTTCGCGGATTGCGTGCGGTCTCCGACTTCGAGTTCGAATTTCAGATGGCCCTGATGAACCGCCATCTCAACGGAAAGGTCGAAACGATCTTTCTGATGCCGCATCAATCCTATACCTTTACCAGTTCGAGCCTGATCCGACAGGTCAGTAAATTCGGCGGCGACATCGCGGACTTTGTTCCTCCAAATGTCGTCGAGGCGTTGAAACGCTTCGAGTATTGAGCGCGGTTAAAGGAATTTTGCCAACAGCCGGAAGCGAAGTTCGGCGAAGCAGGAGCTCTTTAAAATCAAAAAGTTCCGCTGAGTTCTTGCTATTGGCCTAGGAAAGCGCTTTGTTGAACCTTTCCTGTGTCACAAGCAACGAAACAATCCAGCGATGGGGGAATGCCGCACCAACAGCCAGTAAAACCCGCCGCGCTCGGCACGATTTTCCTGATCATCTTTATCGACCTGGTCGGATTTTCGATCGTCTTCCCACTTTTTCCGGCGATGCTCGATTTTTATATCGAGGGCGAAGGCGGCAGAGGACTTCTCGGCGCATTTCTCAACTTTATCCACCAACTCGAAGCAGGCGGAGCCGGTGCCGGAAGCGGACATTTTACCGCCATCCTCTTCGGAGGTCTCCTCGGTTCGCTCTATTCTTTCCTTCAATTTTTCTTCGCGCCGATCTGGGGAAGCCTCTCCGACGGTTTTGGTCGCCGCCGGATTCTGCTCTACACCGTTTTCGGAACAGCCGTCAGCTACCTCCTCTGGTTTTTTAGCGGATCGTTCCTCCTCTTTATCCTGGCGCGACTGCTGGGCGGTGCGATGGGTGGAAATCTCTCCGTCGCTTCCGCAGCCATCGCCGATATTACCTCGCGGGAAAATCGCTCGAAAGGT
>DATGSL010000004.1:0-5217 GCA_035302665.1 Opitutales bacterium
AAATCGTCGCGTCCTTGCCGCTGATTTCGATTTTTTCGACCTCAATTTCCGGCGCGCTGTTATCGATTAAAAAGCGCTCGCTGAGCCGTTCACCGGTGCGCGCTTCCGCAATCGGATTGGAGAGGTGGTCGCTTGCGATGATTTTTGCCTGATAGAAGCCTTCGTCCATACCGTTGCTGTCGAAGGAAAGGAAATGAGCGTCCAAATCATCTCCGATCGTTTTCCAGGCCGGATCTTCGGCACGGCGAAGCTTTACGCGGAAGCGCAACTGGTCGTTATTCGGGTCGCGAGCTTTCCAAGCGATGGTAACAACTCCCGGTTTTTCGAATGCGCGAAGCTGTTGGCGCGATTCGGAGGAGGAATTGGAATTATTATTCGACGGACGGAAAAGTTGTTCGAGATCGACCGAGCCTTGTTGCGGAGGAAGCGGAAAATGTTCGAAACCGAGTCCGCCGGTGACGACCCGGATGGCGGTTATCTTCGGAGCAGCATTGGTGTGCCGGTAAAAAAACCGGACCCGTCGGACTTCCGTTTCGGAGTTGGATAAGGTGAGGCGATATTGCAGATAACGGGCCGGATGAGGGCTATCGGTAGGGTTGGAATCGGTTATTTCAATCCAATCGCTCCAGGCCGAATCAGCTTTTTTGCTGTTTCCGGTGCGGACTGAAACCTGAATTCCGCCGCCGCCGCCTTTCAGGTTTTCTGCGTAGAAACGGCCCCATTTTGCGATCTGTTTGGCATCGAAGACTTCGGAAATGAATTCTCCTTTTTCGGGAAGTTCGAAATGGAGTTTGAAAATCCGGCCCGGATTGCTCGTGAGTGCCACGACATCGTCGCTTCCCGGCACCGTCAGCAGTGCGGTGACTTCGCTTCCTGTCGGCAGTCTTTGGCGGAGTTCCCAGGAGTGGGAGTTTTCCAATGAAAAGATCCGGCCGTCAGCTCCGGTTCCGACCAACAGTTTGTTTTCGGGAGATCGCAGAAGGGAGTAAATTGAAACGCCGTTGAGTCCCCAGTAACTTTCAAAAAATCCGTCGGAATGAACTCGGTAGAGAGTTCCCGGCTGTTGGTTCGATTGAGTCGGTTCGGTTCCCGAAGGAACGCCTTCTTCCGGCTCGGACCCGGAGTCGCCGGAAGCGGAGTTGGAGGAAAGGGAAGCGACCGCTTCGGCTACGGTTCCCGATGGGCCGTTCGTTTTTTTCTTGGAAAAGGTTGCGACAAAAAGATCGCCGGAAGGATCGGGGATGATTTGTCGGATTTCCTCATCGGGCGAATTGAAGAGGAGAAAGGCTTTTTCCCGATTTTCGATCCGGTAGAGGTGTCCATTTGGAGCTGTTCCGGCGAGCAAATGTCCTTTTTCGTCCTGGACGAGCGTTGAAATATGGGTTTCCTCCGTTTCGAAATAAAGTTCGCCGGACGTTCCCGGTTCCGAACCGGCAGCGACGCGGTAGATGCGGCCTTTGTCGCCCGTCGCTACAAAAAGGTCTCCGTTGTCGTTGAAGAGGAGGGCCCAGATATAGGTTTCGCGCGGCTCAAAAAAGACTTCGAGTTCACCCTCAGCGTCGACGCGATAAACTTTTCCTTCGGGCGATGAGCCGAGATAAAGTTGTCCATCCTTGCCAATCGCGAGCGCGCGGATGAAAACCTCTTCGGTTGTTGCGAATTCGCTCACGTCGCCGGTTGTTGAAATCCGGTAGACCCGTCCCTTGTTTCCGGCGGCTACAAAAAGATCTCCTTCCGGTCCGAAAACGGCGCTCCAGATAATCGGTTCAACCAAGCTGGCGAATTCGGATGCTGTCGGAGCCAAACGGAGCCGGCCGTCTCGATGGAGCGAAAGATCGGTCAGCTCCCCGCCTTGAAAATCGGCGTAGGTTTCGTGAATGACCGATCGAGTCTGAATTCCTTGCAGGAGTGCGGGTGCAAGAATAAGCGCGATGATGGCGGAATGAAAAAAGCGGGAGAGTATCACTTGATTTTCAGTTGAAAAGTTCTTTGTCCGCGAAATTCATTTTCCACGGAAAATTCGGTTTCCCAGAGCGTTGCGTAGCTCAGGCTGGAAAGATTTTCTTTGGTTTGGGGCGATTGAAAAGCGGCTGCTACGGACGGTGGCAAATCGGGCATGCCGACGCCTGCGACGCGAAGCCCGGTCGCCGGTCGCACGAGTTTTACGTAAATCGATTGTCTGCCCGCATGTTGCCGGGCTTGTTCGAGAACCTGTTCGAGCGAGATCGGCTGCACCGGATATTTCGGATCGTAGGCGCGCGAAGAGGCAGCGTCGCCGACAAAAAGAATCGCGTTTTCCGATACAACGTCGGCAGGAATCGGGATTTCAATTTGCTTCCGGGTCCGTTCGCCGCGGTAATTTCGAAAGACGAGATCGATCGTAACCTTTTCTCCCCGTTTGACTTCGTTGCGATCGACAAAAGCCGATTCCAATTCAGAAATCAGCCATTCGTTCCGAAATGAAATATCGTAATCGATCGAGCGGATCGTCGGAGCGTCAAAAAAATTGTCGGCCAGTTTTCGGTAAAGGTTCAGGTGCTGCATCGTCAGCTGCATCGGCGAACTCGGACCGGTGGCGACATCTTCGAAAAGGATCGGTTCGTGTCCTTCGATTTCCCAGGTCGATCGGATAAAAAAAGTTTGCCGATCGCTCGCTTCCATTGTCCTCGTCAGCGATTCGCTGAGCGCCATGGCGGAGATAATCGGCGAGAGTTGCGGATGTTGAAAAAGATTTCCGCGATAGGTTTCGGAAAATCCGTTGCCGTCTTCGACGTTCAATGTCAGTTCAACGACCGGAGCTTGTCGGCCGATTTTTCCGGCAATTGCACTGAGACGATCTTGATAAATCGAGCCGATGACCGGTCCGGTGCTGCTCAGTTTGAAGGAGCTTTGAACGGAGCGGACGACGGTGATGATCTCGGCTGCTGCCATCGGCATGTCGGTGGCGCCGAATCCGAAAAAGGGATGTCCAAATGCGAGGAGGCGATCGCCCTCCCGATAAGTAACGGTGCCGGTGCCTGCGAAATTAAAATCACCGTCGAGAAGAACTCCGGCGACGGCCGATCCGGGTTGAAGATCGGTGTCGATTTCTTCCGCCGTTTTCCCCATCGGAACCAGTGTCGGTTCGAGTCCGAGCGCGCGAAACTCATTTTCAAAGAAAGCGAGCACTTGAGGCGAAATTCCTGAAATGCTCAACGTGGTCGGGATCGGTTGCAGATGAGAACGGAGCAGGCTGACCGGCGGCAGGGCGGTTGCCGAAGGGAGGAGGTTTTCGGTTGAAGGAGCGGCGTCCGGTTCTTCCGATTCGGCCGGATAACGTGAAGCGCGGGCGACCGGAGATTCGTTTTCGTCGAAACGGTCAAAGATTTCCAGCATATCGGCGATCGGAGTCACGCCGATAATCGCCTGTTCTTTTGCCCAAGGAAAACCGTAAGCGTAAGCGCCGACGAGTTTGCCGTCGATGAAAACCGGACTTCCGCTCATGCCCGAGACCGGTCCTGAAAGTATATTATCGGCGTCGATCGCTTCGCAGATGATCAGCGAGCGCCCCGGACCGATGAAGTCGTCGATGACACCGAGAACTTTCAGTGGAAAATCCTCGATCTCCGTTCCCGAAACGACGGTTCGCCAGTGTCCCTCCATGCCTGGACGGATTTCATTGAGGGGCATCATCTGCTGGGACTCTTCTGCTTGCGCTCGGTTGAAGAGGGTGAGGAGGCAAAGAAGAATCAGAGCGATACGAAAAAAGTTTTTCATAAAACGGCGATCTTTTAAAGAACAGGAACGGAAGCTTTTGTCGAATCCCTTTCGGGGAAAGAGGCGTCCGCGGCGTTCGAGATTCGTGATTTGACTGAAAACCCTTGTTTCTCGGGCTGGATTCAGGAAGATTCCGAGGCTTGGAATGCTGAAGCGTTTTCGACCATATTTTTCTTATCTGAAGCCCGTTCGTTTTCAATTCGGGCTCGGCCTCGCCTTTGGCGTGCTTTACGGGGCTTCATCGAGCGTCATGATTCCGCTCGTCACTCACTATATCGTGCCTTTTGTTACGAAGCCCGAGAGTGTCGAAGGAAGCGGATGGACATTGATCGGGGTTCTGGCTTTGATTCCGCTCGCCTTTCTCCTGCGTTCTGCCGGCAGTTTTTTTAATGCCTATTTGATGGCCTATTCCGGGATGCACATTCTTGAACGGCTGCGGATGGAGGCTTTTCGGAAGCTGCAGCAGCTGCCGTTGACCTTTTTTGGGGAAAATACGACCGGGGATCTGATGAGCCGCGTTTTGGCCGATACGGCGCAGCTCCAACAGGCGTTGATTCTCGCGGCAAATGATCTGATCAAACAACCCGCGACTTTGCTCGGTGCCGGTGTGACCTTGACGTATCTTGTTATGCAGCAGCAACAGGTCGGGCTTTTGCTGATTGTGATCGCGTCGGTTCCGCTCTGTGTTCTGCCGATCCGGATCATCGGCCGACGGATTCTTAGCCGTGCGCGGCGTCTTCAAGCGGAGGCCGGACAGATGAATCAGATTTTAAACGAAAATCTGGCGGCCGTTCGCGAAGTTCGGGCGTATAATTTACAGGAACGGGCAGCGCAGCGGTTTCAAAAAAGCTGCCGCGAGTTTTTGAGAGTTAGCCTGAAGGTCGTCAAATACGATAAAAGTCTCGGGCCAATTATCGAACTGGTGGCGTCGATCGGACTCGTGGCGGTGA
Source organism: Opitutales bacterium (assembly GCA_035302665.1). Lineage (GTDB taxonomy): Bacteria > Verrucomicrobiota > Verrucomicrobiia > Opitutales > T3Sed10-336 > DATGSL01. Next base: position 4,707 of record DATGSL010000004.1, read on the forward strand.
TTTACGTCGCGGTCGCCAAAGAAATTCCCGAGGAAGTGATCAGCGCCCTTCTTGTGACACTTTATATGGGGTATGAGCCGGTGAAAAAGATCGGGGCGATGAACAACACCATTCGCCGGGCCGAGGCGTCGCTTGACCGGATCGAATATATTTTGCATGAGGAGGATTCCGTTCCCGATCCGATAAATCCGGCTCCATTTCCGCGGCCAAAAGGCGAAATTGTTTTCGAAAATGTCCATTTCTCCTATACCGACGCAGCGGTTTTACGCGATATCAACATCACGATCGAGGCGGGAAAGACTGTGGCACTTGTTGGGCCGAGCGGGGCGGGCAAATCGACCTTTGCGAATCTGATTCCCCGATTTTACGACACTGTTTCGGGTGTTGTGAAAATTGACGGGATCGATGTGAGCACGGTTTCCAAATACGATTTGCGCGACCAAATCGCCTTTGTCTCGCAGGAAGCGATTTTGTTCGCCGATACGATTTTGAACAATATCCGGATCGGCCG
>DATGSL010000005.1:0-8063 GCA_035302665.1 Opitutales bacterium
TATCCTGCCGAATTTCTTTACGAAAATCTGGCGATTGCCGCGAATACGATTCATTCCGCTTTTCGACACGGTGTAAAACGTCTGCTTTTCCTCGGAAGCTCCTGTATTTACCCGAAACATGCACCGCAGCCGATGCCCGAATCATGCCTGCTGGAAGGCTCGCTCGAACCGACAAACGAGGCTTACGCAATCGCCAAGATCGCCGGCCTCAAACTTTGCCAATATTACCGACAGCAGCATGGCGTGCTTTTTCACTCCGCTATGCCAACAAATCTCTACGGACCGGGCGACAATTACCATCCCGAAAATTCCCATGTCCTCCCTGCCCTCCTTCGCCGTTTTCACGAAGCTGCGGAAAATAATCTCCCCGAAGTCGCCATCTGGGGATCGGGAACTCCGCGCCGGGAATTCCTTCACGTCGACGATCTGGCCGATGCCTGTTTTCATCTCGTTCAGCTCGATAATCCGCCCGACTGGGTCAACGTTGGCACCGGCTCCGATATCACGATCCGAGAACTGGCCGAAACCATCAAGGAAATCACCGGCTACGAAGGAAATTTAACTTTCGATCCCACCCGTCCTGACGGAACTCCGCGCAAACTGCTCGATGTATCGAAGCTGAAAGAACTTGGATGGAGCGCAAAAATCTCCGTCCGCGACGGCATCGCCGATGCCTACGAAAGTTTTAAAAGGGAATCCGCAGCGGAAATCGCACGTCTGTAAGTAGATGCTCGACCTCGCACGGATCCGGGAAGCCCAAAAGCGTATCGCGCCTTTCGTGCGAAAAACACCGGTCCTTCAAAATAAGCGTTTGAACGAAATCGCGGGTCAACCGGTTTTCTTCAAATGCGAAAACCTCCAGATCGGCGGCGCCTTCAAAGCACGCGGCGCGTTCAACGCCATTTTTTCGCTCTCCGATCGGGACGCACGACACGGAGTCGTCACGCACTCGTCCGGAAATCACGCAGGCGCCGTCGCTCTCGCAGCAAAAGAGCGAGAGATCCCGGCATTTATCGTCATGCCGGAAAATGTTGCCCCTCCGAAACTCGCCCAGGTTCGACAAACGGGAGCCGCGATAAAGTTTTGCGAACCGACCATGGAGGCCCGTCAGGCTGCTGCGACCGAAATCATCTCAGAAAACGGTGCGACGCTGATCCATCCTTACAACAACTACGATGTGATGGCCGGACAGGGAACAGCCGCTGCCGAATTCCTCGAAGAAATTCCGGACCTTGCACATGTTTTGGTCCCCGTAAGCGGCGGTGGACTTTTATCTGGAACCGCAACCGCCGCCAAAGGCATCTCAAAATTGATCCGGATAACCGCTGTCGAACCGGAAGGTGCAGCCGATACTTGGGAATCGTTTCAGAAACAAAAATTGATGCCGCTCAAAGATCCACAAACAATCGCCGACGGCCTTCGCGCTTCCCTCGGCGAACTCCCCTTTCCGATCGTGCTGGAAAAGGTGGACGAGGTCGTGCTGGTTTCGGATACGGAAATTGTGGGCGCGATGCGGCAGCTTTGGGAGGAGTTGCGCGTCATTGTGGAACCTTCGGCGGCCGTTACCTGGGCGGCTCTTCGCGAAGGGAAAGTTGAATTGAGCGGGCCTACTGGAATTATCTTAACAGGCGGCAACGTCGACCTCGATCGGCTTCCATGGTGCAGCCGATAATTTCGATCGAGGATCGGACACCTCAATCGCTCTGAATAAACACGAGGTGATAACTTTCCGGCTTTTTCTCTTCGTCATCGAAGTTGAGAACGAGAAGAATATCGAACTGATACGGCGGACGGATCACGCGCGGTGAACTCAAAATCGTCGCATCGTCCTTTTCCACTGCCAGCAAAGCGAGGGTTTGACGGGAATTCACAACCCGGGATGTGCAATGCAAAATCGCCTGGGCTGCATCGGGTGTCTCCTGTTCATCCTCTTCATTAAAAAAATGAAGCTCGAAATTCCCCTCCTCGACCAGAAGTTGCATCCGGCGACCATCCGAACGACTGATCGAAACGCCTGCCACTTCCTCCTCATCCTCCGCAGCGTTAGTTTCGGGTACGACAACGATCAGCGTCAAAAGCATGAGAGGCCAAAAAATAAACCTGAGGTCAGCCTTCATGTATTCAAGTCTGATCGACCTTTATACCGTCTGACAAGTAGAGATCTTTAAAAAAAGAAACTTTCCGCAAAAAGATTCAATTTTTACAATTCTCTGGCGGGGCAAAACTCAATTTACGGGAAGAGCCGTTCGCGAATCCATCGGTCAGCTTCGCGACGATAACGGATCCTGTCGTGAAGCCGCGAGATCCGTCCTTGCCAGAATTCAACCGATTTCGGAATCACACGAAACCCGCCCCAATAGTCAGGCAGCGGAATTTCCTTTCCTTCGAACTTTTGCGTCAGTTTTTTAAAACTTTCCTCAAGTTCGCTGCGATCTGCTATGACCTGTCCCTGTTTGGAAACATGGGCCCCGAGCTGACTTCCGCGCGGTCGGCTCCTGAAATAGGCTTCCGATTCTTCGCGACTGGTCCGTTCAACTTTCCCAACGACGCGAACCTGTCTCTCAAGTTCCGGCCAATAAAAAACGAGCGCCGCGGCAGGATTTCCAAGAAGTTCCTGACCTTTCGGACTCTCGTAATTTGTGTAAAAAACGAAACCGCGCTCGTCGAAATTCTTGAGAAGAACGATGCGGGCCGCCGGATTCCCAGATGCATCGGCCGTCGCAAGCGTCATCGCATTCGGATCGCTAACTTCAGCGCTCAATGCCTGATCGAACCAAATCGCGAATTGAGCAATTGGATCCGCTTGGCAATCTTCTTCGCTCATACCGGCACGCGCATATTCCCGACGAAAATCAGCGGGCGAAGCCATGACTTAACCTTCTATATCGATTCCTCTCAAAAGAAGAATCGACTATCGCCGCCTCTGCTTGACGAGAAGTTGGGCAACGGAAAAACGGACGACACTCTCCAGGCGCTCGGCTTCAGCCGGGTCGAGATCGGCTCCACTCAGAGCTTCCTGTGCCCGTTTCATCGCATCTTCCACAGCAGATTCATCGATTTCTTCTTCGCTGATCGCTGACTCTGCGAGAACGGAAACCTTGTTTCCCGTTACTTGAGCGAAACCTCTTCCGACGGCAAGATATTGAATTTCTCCGTTTCGGTGAAGGCGCAGTTCACCCGGCTCGACCTGCGTCAACAGCGGAATATGTCCGGACAACACACCGACTTCGCCGGTCGTTGTCGGGATCACCACATGGTCGGCGCTGTCGCTGTAAGCCCGTTCTTCGGGAGTAACGATTTCGAGTGTAAGAGACATGAGAGCTGGTTTTTAAAAAATCCTGAAAATCTTCGATTTTTCTAATCTGGCGCGGCCCCGCTGGCGAAACCGCGCCATTTTCAAAAAACCTTATGCGGTCGCTGCCTGTTTTTCAGCGGCGGCGATCACTTCGTCGATATTCCCCTTCATGTAGAAATCGTTTTCGTCGATGTGATCGAGTTCCCCATCGAGGATCATCTTGAAGCCGCGAAGCGTTTCCTCCACGGAGACCGTCTTTCCGGGGAATCCGGTAAAGACTTCCGCAACGTTGAACGGCTGCGACAGAAATCTCTGAATCTTCCGAGCTCGGTAGACAAGGAGTTTGTCCTCTGGCGAAAGTTCGTCGAGACCGAGAATCGCGATAATATCCTGAAGGTCCTTGTAACGCTGAAGCACGTTTTGAACACCGCGGGCAATCGTGTAGTGCTCTTCTCCAACGACAACCGGATCGAGCGCCTTCGAGAACGAAGCAAGCGGATCCACAGCGGGATAAATCCCGAGCTCCGCAATCGAACGCTCCAGAACAATCGTGGAGTCGAGGTGCGCAAAAGTGTTGGCAGGAGCCGGGTCCGTCAAGTCGTCCGCAGGCACGTAAACCGCCTGGAAAGAAGTGATCGATCCGCTTTTTGTCGAAGTAATCCGCTCCTGCAAGTTACCCATTTCCGCGGCAAGCGTCGGCTGATATCCGACAGCGGAAGGTGCGCGTCCGAGGAGAGCGGAAACCTCCGATCCGGCTTGGGAAAAGCGGAAGATATTGTCGATGAAAAGCAAAACGTCCTGATTCTGCTCATCGCGGAAATATTCGGCCATCGCCAGCGCGGAGAGACCGACGCGCATCCGAGCTCCGGGTGGCTCGTTCATCTGACCGTAGCAAAGGGCGACCTTGGAGTTTTCGAGATTTTCCAAATCGATAACGCCCGCATCGGCCATTTCGTGATAAAGGTCGTTTCCTTCGCGGCTTCGCTCACCAACACCGGCAAAAACGGAAAATCCTCCGTGCGTTTTTGCGATATTGTTGATCAGCTCCATGATGACGACCGTTTTACCGACTCCGGCACCACCGAAAGCTCCGACCTTTCCGCCCTTAATAAAGGGACAAATCAAGTCGATTACCTTGATTCCGGTTTCGAGAATCGTCGCCTCCGTGTCCTGATCGGTCAAAGGTGGAGGCATCCGGTGAATCGAATACTTCTTTTCGTGTTTTACTTCGCCACGGCCATCGACGACGCCACCGGTCACGTTGAAGATTCGCCCGAGCACGCCATTTCCAACCGGAACAGAAATCGGAGCTCCGGTGTCAATGACTTCGGCTCCGCGGATAAGTCCTTCGGTTGAAGTCATCGCAATCGCACGGACGAGGCCGTCACCGAGATGCTGCTGAACCTCAAGAATAACCTCCTCTGTTCTGCCGCCGACTTCAAAAGTGACTTTCAGCGCCTGATAAATATCCGGAATTTGATTTTCCTCAAACTGGACATCGACAACGGGGCCGATAATTTGAACGATTTTTCCTTTGTTGCTCATTTTCTTAGATAAGTTGGCAGTTACGGCTAGCTGAATCAGGCGTTAGCTGCGGCAGCAGCCGAAATTTCGAGGATTTCCTGAGTGATAGCAGCCTGTCGGGCTTTGTTGTATGCGAGAGTGAGATCGTCGAGAAGGTCGCCCGCATTATCGGAAGCGGTTTTCATCGCAACCATTCGGGCACTGTGCTCGGAAGCTTTCGCATCGAGAACGAAATGATAGATTTGCTGGTTGATATAAAGGGGCAAGAGTTCTGAAAGAACCGTTGTCGGATCCGGCTCAAAGGCCATATCGCGTGGATCGTCCGGGAGACCTTGCGTCCCGGGCTCGTCCGATTTTTCTGAGCGCAGGACTTCGATCATTTCCTGCAGGTTGCTCAGCGGAAGCAACGGGTGCAACGTCGGCTTCTGAACCAACGTATTGACGAATCGAGGATAAAGGATCTCGATCGTGTCGATTTCCCCTTCCAGAAACTGCTTCGTCATGAACTCGGAAATCACTTTGACCTGAGAAAAGGGAACCCGATCCTCGACGTCGAATTCGGCGCTCAAATCGCGTCCGGTCCGTCCCAAAAATTGGGCAGCTTTTCTCCCGATACACGTATATTTAACGGCATCGGTCGTTTCTGTAATCAGGCGGAAAAGATTGCTGTTTAACGGGCCACAAAGTCCGCGGTCTGTGGAGACCACCAAAATCCCGCGGGTTTTGACCTCACGCTCGGCAAGAAACGGATGCTGACTGACATCGGCCCGACCGCTGAGCGATGCGAGCATCTCTGCCATCAGCGCCGCGTAGGGATGTCCCGCCAGAGCCGATTGCTGCGCCCGCTTCATTTTTGACGCAGCGACCAGCTCCATCGCTTTCGTGATTTGCTGGGTGTTTTTAACCGACCGGATCCGGCGGCGGATGTCTCGTGTATTCGACATTGTTTAGATAAACGGGAAACGCATTCCGTGATTCAGTGGAATTATTTCGCGTAAGAGATTTTCCACTCCTCGAAGGCTTTCTTCAATTCGGCCGAAATCTCATCGGTGATTTCGCCTTTTTTAAGAATCGTCTCAAGAAGGGATGATTTCCGGGTTTCGAGGAATTCGCGGACATTTGCGCTCGCATCAACAATCTTCTCTACCTCAACAGAGTCGAAAAACTCGTTTTGAACTCCCCAGAGGACGGCGATCTGCTGCTCAACCGGCACCGGACTGTAAGCGGGCTGTTTGAAAATCTCGACAATTCGCGCCCCGCGATCGAGTTGCGCCTTGGTTCGCGCATCGAGATCGGAGCCGAATTGTGCAAAAGCTGCCAGCTCCCGATATTGAGCGAGCTCAAGCTTGATCTGACCTGCTACCTGGCGAATTCCTTTGACCTGTGCGGCCGATCCGACTCTCGAAACAGAAAGTCCAACCGAAATCGCCGGACGGATTCCCTGGTTAAACAAATCGGTCTCGAGATAGATTTGCCCGTCGGTAATCGAAATGACGTTCGTCGGAATATAAGCGGAAACGTCACCTGCTTGCGTTTCAATAATTGGAAGTGCCGTCAAAGAACCTCCTCCGTGTTTTTCGTCTACACGGGCCGCGCGCTCCAAAAGACGGGAATGGAGATAAAAAACATCCCCCGGATAAGCCTCACGTCCGGATGGACGCTTCAAAATCAGCGAAATCTGACGGTAGGCAACTGCGTGCTTAGAAAGGTCATCGTAAACGATCAGCGCATCCATGCCATTTTGCATGAACCACTCACCCATCGCCGCTCCGGAATAAGGAGCGATGTATTGGTCCGAAGCATTATCGGCCGCCGATGCTGAAACGACGATTGTGTAATCGAGAGCTCCCGCTTCGCGAAGAGCTTCAACCGTCCGGGCGACATTGGCGTTTTTCTGACCGATCGCGACGTAAATAGAATAAACCGGACGGAAATCGGGATCTCCGCTTTCGAGTCCCGCTTTATTGATATTCGCCTGGTTAATAATCGTATCAATCGCGATCGTTGTCTTCCCTGTCGAACGGTCGCCGATGATCAACTCACGCTGACCGCGCCCAATCGGGATCATCGAGTCGACCGACATGATCCCTGTCTGTAGGGGCTGACTGACCGATTTCCGTTCGATGATGCCCGGAGCCAGGTTTTCAACCGGATAAAAATCCTTGGCGTCGATCGGACCTTTCCCGTCGATCGGCCGTCCAATTGCATCGACAACGCGTCCGAGAAGCTCTTTTCCGACAGGAACCTGAAGCAGTCGTCCGGTCGTTTGAACCTCATCACCCTCTTTCAGCCCGAGCGGATCGCCGAGAATGACGCATCCGACTTCCTCTTCCTCAAGGTTGAGCGCGATACCGGTAATCCCGTTGGGAAATTCGACCATCTCATTATACATGACATCCGACAGGCCGTCGACGCGGGCCACGCCATCCGCATATGTGATGATTTTGCCGGTATTTTTCTTGATGGTTTTTGTCTCAAGCTGAGCGATCTGCTGCTCAATTTGTTCGATGATAGAGCTCATGTGCGTTCGTGCGTTAAAAAATTAGCGGGCGGTAGCTTTGCCCAATTGGTTGAGGTGAGTTGCGATCGATGCGTCATAGACGTCCGAGTCGATATGGATGCGCCAGCCGGCAATCAGATCCGGGTTTTCCTGCGTGACCGTGGAAACCGGTCTTCCGTAATGGGCTGAGAGTTCGGCCTCGATCGAGTTAAGAAGTTCGGGATTCAATTCACCGGCGAATTCGACAATCGCCCGGCTCCGCTCGACCTGTCTGCGGACGAGCCGAAGGTATTCCCGGAGGGTTGCGCGGTAGTTGCGTGGCGGATGCTTGTCGATCGCCTGGAGGACAGCATTGACCTGCTCGGGAACAAGCTCGCCGTCCTTCATGCTCAACTGCAGAAGGCGTTTGGCGATGACCCCAACTTGTTTATTTCTCCTCATGGATTGAAATTAGTTATTACTGGTCGTCAGTTCCTTGGCCGCGGCATTCGCGTAACGGCTTCGCTCATCTTCCGTGAGCTCCCGAGACAGGACGCGGGCCGAAGTGCTGACAACCAGGCGTGCGATTTCCTGCCGGGCTTCGGCAAGCATTTTCTTACGGTCGAGCTCGATCGATTCTTGGCCTTTTCGGATGATTTCCTGACTTTGGGCGGCCGCCTCCTGCGTTTGTTTTTCAATCAAGGCCTGGCTTGTTGCGCGCGCTTCATCGACCATTTTTTGCGCTTGTTCGGAAGCTTTCTTGAG
>DATGSL010000006.1:0-4058 GCA_035302665.1 Opitutales bacterium
GCGGTAATCATGGTCAGCACGATCCGGAATTCGACCACACAACATATCGACACACAGCTCCTGACGCAGCGTATCACGATCGCCCTCGATAAATCGGAAAAAGTGGTAACAACCACAACTCACAGTGGACGCGGAGCACTCGATCCGGCAACAGCCGAGAGCCGGAACCTTCCAAATGCCGAACTTTACGATCCGACAACAACCCAACGCAGCGGAACAGTGATCGCGCCCGAACTGAGCCTCGGCGGCGAAATCACCCAGCTCAAAAGAAAATCGGGCCGCCACAGCGAATCGTATTTTATGATCTACATGACGGTGACCGATATGCGCACCGGACTCGCGATCTGGCAGGATGCGGAGGAAATCGTAAAACAAGGCAGTCGCTCGATCTTCGGCTTCTAGTTTTCTTTTGCAAAAATCGGATTCGGAAAGACGGCCTCCTCTTTCCGTATCCGATTTTTCATAGCTCCCGCTTTGTTTGCTCCACGCGTTTGAACACGCCTCTCTTACGCTCGCTGCTGATTCTCAGGCCCTTCCGACCGTTTTATCTTGCTTTTTGATCCAAAAGCAACTGTATCTCATGCTGTTCGCTGTTTCGTTGCCCAAATAACACGGAACGGAACACTTCATTGGTTGCCCACCTTCCGGTCGGCTCCAGCAAAATAAAGTACCCGTAAAATAGCCATATGATAAAAAAACACCTCTCTTATTTAAGAAAAACCGGAGCCATGCTTTCTGCCGTGGCGATCCTCTCCAGCTCCTATCTTGCTGCAGCACCTATCTCATTCACCCAGTGGATCAACAGTTACGATCTTCCAGAAGACCAACGTGGCCAAAACGACAACCCGGCCGGCGATGGCATCAGCAATCTCGCAAAGTACGCGCTCGGTCTTGATCCGGACGTCGCAAGCCGAGACGGAGTACCAACAGCCGAAATGCAGGAGGGAAAACTGACCCTCACCGTCTCAAAAAATCCGGATGCAATGGGCATCGAATACATCGTCGAAGGATCTTCCGATCTGGAAGAGTGGTCAACAGATGGCCTAACGATTACGAGCGAAACCGATACGACCCTCGTCGTTTCCGATGATTCGGCTGAGGGTCGTCGCTTTCTCCGCTTGCGTATCCCCGCTCCGGAAGAATCGAGCGATCCGGATGCTTTCTTGTATGTTGTCGGCGGACGGACCATCAGCGTCGCAAATGCGAAAAATTGGGACCTCGAACTCGACCGGGCAGACCAGACCACATCCTACAGCGACGATCCTGCCTTCGGTTCGCTCGACGCGAGAAGTATTCTCATTGCCGATGTCTATTTCGATACTCTGGAAGTAACGAATTGGCGCCGGGCACAAAGCTATCTTCCCGATGTCCATCCTGAGAATCCCCTCGGCATCCTCCATTGGACCTACATTCAAAATGCCGTTCATTTTCACAATGGTCGTATCTATGTCGGACCAGGCGGTTTCAATGGAACGGCAAACCCGCAGCCGGACGGCTCCGAGCGTGTGACCTCCAACTTCATCACCTGGGCGGAGGTCGATCAGGAGACCGGGGAACTCGGCGAGTTCATGAGCTCGCCCAGCCTCTCGACAACCGTCGATATCGTGGCAACAGCTATCGTGGAAGTAAATGGCGACCACTTCTATTATGTCATTGGTGGAAATGAAAGTGTCAGAGTGAACACGATCCACTATGGAAAAATTGATCCCGTAACGGGTGCAATCGACAGCTGGTCAACCACCGATATGGGCCTAAACGGCCCCGATTACTTCGCGGCGGCCGCAGGTCATTTCGGGAACATTTACTACACAACCGGGTTCGACGGTCCCGGCTGGGAACTCCAGTGGATCACGCCCCGTCAAGAGGACCAGGATGACTGGCTCTTCAAGGGAGATATCGACTGGTCGTTAAGCGAATATTGGCAAACCATGCGCTACGCGGATGCGTTAGAAATGCCGGGCGTGCGCTGGGACCACACGACAGTCGTCGGTGAAGTTGGCGACGAAACCTATCTCTATGTGGTTGGCGGTGCCCGGACAAACGAAAACCCGACCCCTCGTGTGGACGGGATCACGCTGAATCCAGACGGCACCATCGGCGATATTGTAGAAGTCAATCCTCTTCCGGCTGCACGCCGTCGTCTCGCGACAGCCGCCTACAAGGATATCATTATTCAGGCAGGCGGAGCATCGGTCTCATCTGTCACGACAGGAACCGACACCGTCTTTATCGGCCGCATTCAGCCTGGCGGAAATATCGAATGGCAGCAAACCTCTGAGCCGATGTGGCAATACCGTTCCTATCACGGTGCAACTCTGGTTCCCGCCAGCAAATAAAATTCAAACAAAGCTAACCGGCTTCAATAACCGGTTGCCCAATCATCCTGACCCTCCTCCGAGGGTCAGGATTTTTTTATTTCAACTGCTTGTCTTAAACCACGAACTCTCCGTGGAAATTCCACAAAATGGAAAACGACGAGCATCTTTAAAGCAGTTGGCCGTCTTCGATGAGTCGCGCGCGGAGCTTTTCATAATCGACGTCCTGAACCGAAACTTCATCTTCGATCGCCTGAACCGCCGCTGTCGCCGCCGATTGACCGAGGATCATGAAAACCGGCTCCATCCGAATCGACCCAAAGGCGATGTGCGACGATGAAACCGCAACCGGAACGAGAAGGTTCTCAACTTCGCCCCGCTTCGGGATAATCGAACGATAGCTGATCACATACGGCGCGGAAAGCCCGACCTCGATGTTCCCTTCATTCTGAACATAGCCTTCAGGCGTGACATAACGCTGAACGTTGTGTGAATCCATGCCATACGAACCCATTCCGACCGGATCGGGTGCCGTGCGATCGCCGCGGCAATCGTGTTCGGTCATTACATAATCACTGACCATCCGCCGACCGACCCGAACGTAGATCGCATACGGCCAATTGTTATTATCGACAAACTCATCCGCAGCATATCCCCAACGGCTAACTTCCTCCCGAACATGCTCCGGAACCCGCGGATGATTCGCCAGCGAATACATCAGACCGCGCTGCCAATACTCGTGAGCTTTTTCAATTTCCCGGCGTTTTTCATAACTCGCAGCCGGATATTCATGAGAACCGCCGATGAGATTTGTGGAAACCGCCCACCGGTTATTCGTATCGGTTTTGCGATTCGGCATAGGACCGGGCAACCACGGAATCCGTTTTTCTCCAGCTTCAAACATCCGGAAAAGGAGCTCAAAATCAGCTTCGTCATAGCCGGGAGGTGGCGTAAATGCGATTTGATTTTCCGGAACATCGGTCAGGCAAAGGCGATAGCAATACGACTGCACCCGGTCATCCCCTTCACCATTTTCTCCACCGGCATCCGGATTCACTCCCGCCAAAAGACCGCTTTCCGGATCGCCGGGAATCACATACGGATCGACCCGCGCCTCCACCGGCAACGGTTTGGGCTGCACCCATTCGCCTTCATGAGTAAAAACGTGATTGCGAGTTTGAACGGTCTGAATCCCGTTCAATGTTTCATCGTAAGCATCATTTCCCTCCCGCCCGATAATGAACGAAACTCCGGCTTCCTCCAAAAGGTCTCCTTCATAAGTCGCGTCGATGAACATCTTTCCGCGATAACGGTTTCCCGATTCCGTCAACAACTCCACAATCCGGTTTCCGTCTTTAATAACTCCGCGGCCTTCATCGCGAATCAGAAATTCGTCCGGCCGATAAGCGATATCGTGCTCACCGATCATTTCATAAAAAATCGCCTCGGCGACATGCGGCTCAAATCCCCACTGAGCATCGTCCTCCGCAGGAAGCAACCGGGGCGAGCGCGCTAAATAATCTTCGCGCGTTTCCTGATGCCAAACCTCCTCCTGCTCGTAATAAGTGCGGACGCGCTGATAAAACTCGCGCGACAAGCCTCCGATCGAACTGCTCCGCCCGGTGTCCGTCCGCCCAAGACCAGCACTCGTCAAACCACCGAGATGCGGATAATGGTTCACGATGGCGACCGTTTTCCCCATCTTCGCCGCCTGAATGGCAGCCGTCACCCCACCGCTGGTCC
>DATGSL010000007.1:0-9754 GCA_035302665.1 Opitutales bacterium
AGCAGATTCCGAGATAGGCACCCGCCATCAAAATACTTCCGAAATAACCGGTGAAAACAGGCCCCCAATCGGGTGATCCGAGATAGGCAATCGTGATTGGCATCGTTATCGTCAAAACAATGGCCAATGAAACAAATGCCCACGCTGCGAGAAATTTTCCAACAACCGCATGGGAAACGGAAATCGGAAGAGTAAAAAGAAGTTCCCATGTTCCGGCTCGCCGCTCTTCCGACCAAAGTCTCATGCCGACAGCGGGAATCAGAAACAGAAAAACCCATGGGAGGAAGGTGAAAAATCGTTCCAGATTCGCCTGATTTCCTTCGAAAAATCCGCCGACGAACCACGGAAGACCGACCGCAGCCACGAGAAAAACCGCGAGAAATACATACGCGACGGGCGAACGGAAATAACCCATGAATTCGCGTTTAAAGATTGAACAGACAGCATTCATTTTTGAAGTCAGCAGTGAAAAAAGGATTTTTTAACCACGCAGTTCGGTTAACGTGTCCCGGCCATTTTCTTCGACGATTTCAATTCGTCAGATTTGGAAGATGGTTTTGGATTCTCTTCGGAATTCGTTGATAAAGTAAGATTTGCAAAAACCTCTTCGAGGCGGATCGGAAGGGTTTCGAGCTTCGCAACCTTCCAGTTCTGCTCCCGGGCGATTTCCCAAAGCTGTTGCTTGACGTCAGTTCCGTCGCGCGGATGAACGAGAAATCCGTCGCCATTCATTTCGACTTTCGCGACTTTTGGAATTCGGTTGATGGCTTCGCGAATCGCGGATTCTTCGGAATCGCGGACAGAAAGCCGAACGGAATTGAAATGCGGGTGCCGGCGCAGAAGTTTTTCCGGAGTTTCGTCGACCACGACCTTTCCGCGGGCGATGATGATCACGCGATTGCACATCGCCTGAACTTCTTCGAGGATGTGCGTCGAAAGGATAATCGCCTTTTCGCGGCCCATACCTGCGATCAGCTTTCGCACTTCCTGTTTCTGATTCGGATCGAGACCGTCGGTCGGCTCATCCATAATGAGGTAAGGCGGATCGTGGAGAATCGCCTGCGCCATGCCGACCCGTTGGCGGAAACCCTTACTGAGAGTCTCGATCGTTTGGTGACGAACCGGTTCGAGATGGCAAATTTTCAAAACCCTCGTCAACGCTTTCGAACGTTCGCTTGCGTTCAGGCCGCGGATTTCAGCGATGAATCGGAGGAATTCCAGAACCGTCATCTCCTGATAAAGCGGACCGCTTTCGGGGAGGTAACCGAGCAACCGTTTGGCTTCGATCGGTTTCTCCGTGATGTCGTGACCGCCGATTTCGGCTCTTCCGGCCGTCGGAGGCAGGAAGCCGGTAATCATTTTCATTGTAGTCGATTTTCCTGCACCATTTGGTCCGAGAAAACCGAGCACATCGCCTTTATGGACTTCGAAGCGAACCCGGTCCACAGCCCGGAAGGTTCCGTAGTCCTTGATCAGGTTTACTGCTTTAATCATAGCGAATTAACGCGAGGCTAACAAAAAATGGAAGAAAACAAAAAGAACAGTGATTTTCGCGAAAGGTTCCACGATTTTTTCAAAAAACAAAAAATCGTCACGTTTCCAACTCGGCGAGAATCGGACAATCGGGGCGATCGTCTCCGGCACAACAATCGATCAACTCCTCCAAGGTATCGACCATCTGCTGCAAGCCGGCAATCTTCCCCTGCAAATCGTCCAAATGCTTCTGAGCGAGTCGTTTTACATCCGAGCTATGTCTCGAATGATCGCTCCAGAGATCGAGCAATTCGCCGATTTCGGAAACCGAAAAACCGAGATCGCGCGCCCGCCGGACAAACCGGAGCCGGTGAATATCTTTTTTCGAATACAACCGATATCCGGCCGAAGTCCTATAGGCGGGCGGAATCAACCCGATCTCCTCATAATAACGGATCATTTTGGCCGTTACGCCCGATTTTTTCGCCGCCTCACCGATACTGATCACGTTTTCTCCCTCATTTCTCCCCATCGTCCGCAGTCGAAATCGGCGGCTGAAAACCGCGCAAACGAAGGGCATTTCCGAGAACGAAGAGACTTGAAAGCGCCATCGCTCCCGCCGCGAAAATCGGCGACAGCAAAATTCCGAAAGCCGGATACAAAACTCCCGCCGCGACCGGAATCAAAGCGGTGTTGTAAGCAAAGGCCCAAAAGAGATTTTGGCGGATATTGGTGATCGTCGCCTGCGACAGCGCAATCGCGTTTGGCACACCTTGCAGATTTCCGGACATCAAAACGACATCGGCTGCTTCGACCGCGATGTCGGTTCCCGTGCCGATCGCCACGCCGACATCGGCTTCCGCGAGAGCCGGGGCGTCGTTGATACCATCGCCTACAAAAGCGAGTCTGCCATGTTCCGTTTTCAACCGCTGAACAGCATCCACTTTCCCCGCAGGCAAAACTTCGGCCACGACCTCATCGATTCTGAGCCGGTTCGCAATCGCGCGGGCAGTTCGTTCATTGTCACCGGTAATCATCGCGACTTTCAATCCGAGTTCGTGCAACGCTGCAATCGCTCCCGGAGTCGTCGCTTTCACCGGATCGGCAACCGCAACAATCGCCGCCAATCGGCCATCGATCGCCGCGTAAAGCGGTGTTTTCCCTTCGGCTCCGAGGCGTTCAGCGACCGTGTTGAATTCTCCCACATCGAGCCCTAGCTCCCGCATGTAGCGATCGGCGCCGACTTGCACCCGGAGTTTCCCAGCAAGTCCGCTTACACCCATCCCGGTGACCGATTCAAAATCTTCGAGATCGGGCAAATCGAGATTCTCCTTTTCCGCCGCCTCGACAATCGCCCGCGCAATCGGATGTTCCGAGCGCGACTCCACCGCAGCGATCCGCGCAAGCACATTGGCGCGGTCAAAACCTTCAGCCACCTCTAAATCGGTCAACTCCGGACGGCCTTCGGTCAACGTTCCGGTCTTATCCACCGCAACCACTTTCGCATCTTTTAAAAGCTGCAACGCTTCGCCTTTTCGGAAAAGAACGCCCATCTCAGCGCCCCGACCTGTGCCGACCATGATCGAGGTCGGCGTCGCCAAGCCCATCGCACACGGACAGGCAATGATCAACACCGCTACGGCATTGACGAGGGCATACGTGAGCGCAGGCGACGGACCGAAAATCAGCCAGATTAGAAACGTGATCGCGGCCACGCCCATCACAGCCGGCACAAACCACATCGTCACTTTATCGACCGCTGCCTGAATCGGCAATTTCGCTCCTTGCGCCTGTTCGACCAAACGAATGATCTGCGCGAGCACCGTCTGTCCGCCGACCGCAGTTGCCTTTAAAGTAAAAGCTCCGGTCTGATTCACCGTTCCGGCAACCACCTCGCTCTCCATTTTCTTTTCAACCGGAATCGGTTCGCCGGTAATCATCGATTCATCGACGAAACTCTCGCCTTCCGTCAAAACTCCATCGACCGGAATCCGCTCTCCGGGACGAACTTGCACAAGATCATCCAGAACAACTTCCTCAATCGACACTTCGACGATTTCCCCGTCGCGCAGAACCCGCGCCGTCCTCGGCTGCAATCCGACCAAACGCTTGATCGCCTCCGAAGTCCGCCCTTTTGCCCGCGCTTCCAAATACCGACCGAGAAGAATCAGCGTCACAATCACCGCCGCCGCCTCGTAATAAACATTCACCGTTCCTTCCGGAAGAAGGCCCGAAAAGAAAGTGGCAACAACCGAATAACCGTAGGCAGCCGCCGTTCCGACTGCTACCAGCGAGTTCATATCGGGCGCCATCCGAGCCAACGCGGGAAATCCGATCCGATAAAAGCGCCGTCCGGGAAAAACTAAAACGAGCGTCGTCAGGATGAATTGCAAATACCAACTTGTCTGCATCCCGATCGTTCGCTCGACGAGAGTCTCCATTCCGGGAATCAGATGAGTGCCCATCTCGATAATGAAAACCGGCAACGAAAGCGCCGCGGCAACGATCAGATCCCGTTTTAATTTACTCTGCTCCGCCTCTTTTCGCTCTTCGGCCTCCTCGTCGGCGATCCGGCCACCGGTATCGATCGGGCGGGCCGTATAACCAGCTTTCCGGATGGCAGCGACAAGATCTTCAACGTCGGCCAATCCCCGGACCGTCGCCCGCTCGGTCGCTAAATTAACATTTGCGCTCTCGACTCCGGGAACTGTCTTCAACGCATGCTCCACCTGCCCGACACACGACCCGCAATTCATGCCTTCGACCGCTAATTCAAATGCATCCGGACGGACCTCATAACCGGCTTTCTTAACCGCATCGACCAGCGTTTTCCGATCGACCGGTTCCGATAGCCGAAGATCGGCCCGTTCAGCCGCAAGATTCACCGAAACCTCCTCAACCCCGGAAACCTTCGCCAAAGCTGCTTCCACGCGGCCGACACACGATGCACACGTCATGCCTTCGATCGGCAAACGGACATTCTCGACGCTTTTGACGCCATCGCTCGATTGGGAAGATTTCGTTGAAGTCCGGTTCTTTGTCATGCTCCTACATTAAACCTTGCCATCGCGGGAAGGTCAAACCGGATACCTCTTTCCGCCGACACCCGATGGCAAAGAGGACAAAGAGGCCGTAGATTGTTATTTGCCCGTCCTGCGGAGGAGGAACGAAATGGGCAGGATTGAAAACGGAGATGGAGGTTCGTTTTCAAACAGGTTTCGAGCATCATGTGCCGAAAAATCGAGACGATCATCATCGGAGGCGGGATCGCCGGCTTGGCCTGCGCCCGCCGACTCCACGATCAGGGACGGGAATTTCGTCTGCTCACCGATCGGCTCGGCGGCCGGATGCACTCTTTGGAAAAAGCTCTTCATAATTTCGGAGCTATCTATATCACAAGCGATTACCGTTACGTCCGTCGTTACGTTCGAAAAGGAGAACGCGTTCGAATGCACCGTGTTGCTTTCTGGGACAACGACCGTTTCATCACGATCCTAAATCCTCGCAACTGCCGACGCGCAAAAGCAATCGCACGTCTTTACCGCGAGCTTTTAAATTTCCGCCGTCACTTCAACCAACTCCGCACCCGCTCACCGTGGGTCTGCCAGGCGAAACTTTTGCAATCGGATCCGTGGTTGGAACGGACCGTCCGCGAGCCAGCGACCGAATTTGTCCGACGCCATGATTTCAATGAAATCGACCAGATTTTCACCAACTCGATTCTCCGATCGACCGTTTTTGCCGAAACCGATCAGGTCAACACCTTCTACTACCTCGCCTGCCTCATGCCGATTCTTCTGCCGACCTACATCGCCGATTTTTCGAAAACAATCGGGAAGCTGACCGCCGGTTTTTCGCACCACATTTCCCTAACGAAAGTTCTCTCTCTGAAACAAAAGCGCGACGGCCTCTACGAAGTAACCACCGACCGCGAGCAGCTGAAGTGCCGTCACGTCGTCGTAGCCACGCCTTGTCACAATACCCGAACGTTTTGCCCGGAACTCGATTGCACCGATGACGACCGCGTCTGCGAAATTCCGATCTCCACGCTTCACGTCTCCGGGCGGCGGCGATCCGAGTTTCAACCGGGCAAAACCGTTTTCCTTCCCCCAGAACATCCGGTAACGGTTCTGATGCCGATCGGAAACGGCGGTCCGGAAATTCTTTTTGGGCACAAATCCGATCCCGATTTAACGCCTTTTTTCGACGAATACCGAATCACCGATTGCGTCTCCTGGAAAACCGGAATCATTCTCTCCGGTCCCAAATGGCGACCGCTTTCGCCGCGCATGAATTTATACACGATCGGCGATTACAATATCTGCGGACTCGAGGACAGTTTTTTAACCGGACTTTTCGCAGCCAATCAGATTTTGGTGGCGTGAATCTTACCACAATCCGTAGAGATCCCTGCCCGGATTGACCGGATCTCCGGTCAGATGAGTGTAAAGCCGGGAGCCTCCGAGAATCGTCGCACCGACGCTCGGAAATTCCGCGCTGGCACCGGTCAAATAGAGATTCGGAATCGGCGTATGGAGTCTCAGCCGGTTGAAATCGACATTGGCCGGACTCAAGACGCTTCCGTAAATATTTCCCTGCGGCGCCCACAAATAACGGACGTTTGTCGTCGGAGTGCCGGCCATTTTAAAAGCGAGATGTTTCCGAAGATCGAAAATATAATCGCGTTCGACGATATCGAGAATGTTGGTCGTGATACGGTTCTTTTCCCGAACGTATTCGCGACGTCCATTTCTTCTCAATTTGTCAAAAAAATCGAACCCGGCGACGGTCACGACCTCCAGAATCTGATGACCTTCCGGACAAACGGGCGGAGCGTCAACCGGCGCACAGAGCGTCGGCGTCGACATGAAAAACCACGGATCGCTGAGATCGCCCGCGATCTGCCGCTGATAGGTTCCGTTTAAATCGAGATCGGGATAATGCCAAACATTCCAGTTTCCGAAACCGTAATCCCGCAAATCGAGATCCCGCACAGCCAGGTAAATCGTGTAGGAAGCGACCGAATAATCGTAATTCACTTTTCTCAGAAATGAGCGCGGAAAATGCTCTTCTCCGATCAGCTCGACACATTTCCGCGGATCGATGTTGGCGATAAAATTGCGCCCTTTAAACGCCCGACCGTCGCGCGTCACAACCTCCGAGATCCGCCCGGCCCGAAGGCGCATTTCAGAAACCTCCGCATTGTAATGAATCGCCGATCGGGGAGCATCGCCGATCACCTCCGCCACCGATTCGATCATGCCGGAAAAATGGTTCGTCGGATAATAAGCACCGAGGCCGTAACTCCAAATTAGCGCGACAAAAATCACCAAAGAAACGTTGCGAGGCGGCTCGCCGAGATCGCCGATCTGAGCCGCGAGAATAGCCTGAAGCTCCGACGGCATCTCCGCGCGATCGAACAGCTTCTGCAACGTCCATCGGCGGTATTTTAGAATCGCCGGATATTTTGCCACCGCCCCGATTTGCTTCTTCCAATCCCAATCGTAAGGAAGCCGCCGCAAATCGCGCACGATGCGATTGATCACCGAAAAAAACGAATCGATCTTCGCCCGATGGTTCGGATAACGATCGATCAACCGTTCCGCCCATTTATCCAAACCATTCGGAATCCGAAACCGCAGTTTCTCAGCCGGACAACTGAAATGATCATAACCTTCCGGATCGAGCCGCGCGAACGTGATTTTCTCATGGAGATCGAGTTTCTTCAGAAAATTATAAACCGGCTCTCCTTCTCCACAGAAAAAAATGTAGTGGACCGCCGCGCAAAACGAATACGGTCCCATCGGAAAACTGTGGGCACATCCGCCCGGATATTCGTGCGCCTCCAACAAACAAACGGAATGTCCCGCTTTCGCCAATAACGAGCCGACCGCCAATCCGCCTGTTCCGGATCCGATCACCACATAATCAAACTCCTCCGCCATCCCGCTATCCTATCGGCAATGACAAGTTCAGGCAATCCGCTTGAGCAAAACCGTGTCCCATCCCGGGATATCCTTTCCGCCCACTTGCAGACTTTGTGAGGTTAAGCGACATTTCCGCCGGAGGAAAAAGGGGAGATGAGCATAAAAATTGGTTACCACGCGTCGCATGAACAATTCAGTCCAAAAACGCTCTTGCAACTGGCAATTCGCGCCCGCGACGCCGGTTTTCAATCGATTTTCAGCTCCGACCATTTCCATCCCTGGAGCGAGGTTCAGAGACAAAGCGGATTCTCCTTTGCCTGGCTCGGCGCCGCGATGCAGGCGACCGGACTTCCCGCCCGCGTTATTTGCTGTCCGACCTTCCGTTACCATCCGGCAATCGTCGCTCAGGCGGCCGCAACCTTGGCAGAGATGTTTGACGGAAATTTTCACCTCGCGATCGGGAGCGGACAGGCGCTCAACGAACAGATCACCGGAAAGCCATGGCCGATCAAAGAGGAGCGAAATGCCCGTCTGCAAGAAGCGGCCGAAATTATCCGCGCTCTCTGGAATGGCGAAACGGTCACTTATCACGGCCGCATAACGATCGAGAGCGCAAAGCTTTACACTCGACCCCCCAAGCCGCTACTTCTTTACGGCGCTGCACTTACCGAAGAAACCGCTGAGTGGCTCGGCTCGTGGGCCGACGGTTTATTAACGACTTCCCGAGAGCCGACGGAAGCGCGAAAAATGATCGATGCTTTTCATCGCGGTGGCGGTGAAGGAAAACCGCTGATGCTAAAAGCCGGTATTTGCTGGGCGGACACCGATGAAAAAGCCGAGCAGGAAGCTTTTCAACAATGGAAAACGAATGCCTTCCCGAGCCAGATTCTGACAACGCTAAGAACGCCCCAAGATCTGGAGGCAGCCGCGAGCCACGTCCGACCTTCCGATATGCACCAAAGCCTCCGAATCTCCTCAAGTGCCCAGCAACATATCGACTGGATCGCCCAAGATCTCGAACTCGGTTTCGAAGAAATCTACCTGCATCATGTCGGCACAAACCAGGAGGCATTCATCGAGTTTTTCGCCGAAAAGGTTCTTCCGGAAATTTTTCAACTCACAGCAGCTGATAGTCGGCCGTCCGACGAAAGAGGAGCAGCATGAGCGACCTTTGGTTTAAAACCGCCATTATTTATTGTGTCGACGTCGACGCATACATGGATGGCGACGGAGACGGCGCTGGCGATTTCATCGGATTGACCAAGCGGCTCGATTATATCGCCGGTTTGGGAGTTACCTGCATCTGGCTTCTGCCATTTTATCCGACGCCGAACCGGGACAACGGATACGATATCAGCGATTATTACGGGGTCAATCCGCGTGTCGGAACTTTGGGCGATTTTGTCTGCTTTTTACGGGAAGCAACCGACCGCGGAATCAAGGTAATCGTCGATCTCGTGATCAATCACACCTCCGATCAACATCCCTGGTTCCAAGCAGCGCACAGCGACCGAAATTCGCCCTACCGCGATTTTTACGTCTGGCGCAACGGTCGCGCGGTTTTACTCGGAGAGGTAAATGTGGAGCCAACGGAACTTGAGGAATTTCTTTACGAAGGTCGCCGCATGCACATGGCCTTCAATTTCCTCGTCAACAAAAACCTGATGCTGGCGATGGCGGAAAAAAGCGCCGAACCGCTCCACCGGATCTGGAAAACTCTTCCCGTCATCCCTTCGACCACTCAATGGGTTCATTTTGCCCGAAATCTCGACGAGGTGAATTTGACGCACCTTCTCGAAAGCGAAAAAGAGAAGGTTTTCGAAGCCTTCGCTCCCGATGATGATATGCGAATATTCGGTCGGGGAATTCGCCGTCGGCTCCCACCAATGCTCAAAGGCGACCGGAAACGACTGGAATTGATTTACAGCGCGATTCTGACCATGCCCGGAACGCCGACACTCGTTTACGGAGAAGAAATCGGAATGGGCGACGACCTTTCGATGCCGGGCCGGAACAGTGTTCGCACTCCGATGCAATGGGCTGACGAGCCGAATGCCGATTTTTCCTCAGCTCCCCGGGAAAAACTTTACCGTTCCATCATAAACTCCGGCCCCTTCTCCTACAAAAAGGTCAACGTGCCCAACCAGCAACGCGACGAAAATTCGCTCCTCAGCTGGATGATCCGCGCGATCCGCATTCGGAAAGAATGTCCGGAATTCGGCCGGGGCGAACTGGAAATCCTTTCGGCCACTCCCGCCGACGCCCTCTTCTGCCATATCCCGCATTTCTCATAAAAGGAGTGGTAGAACAGGCTGTTTTCTGGCATAAAGTAGTGATGATCAAGCCATTACCTA
>DATGSL010000008.1:0-6924 GCA_035302665.1 Opitutales bacterium
CTCGGCGCGCTGCCGTGGAATCATCCGCACAATCTCGGAATGCTCGGCATGCACGGAGCTCTTTCAACCAATAAAGCTCTCGACGCCAGCGACCTGTTGATCGCAGTAGGTGTCCGTTTTGACGATCGGGCTACAGGAAAAGTTTCTGAATTTTGTCCCAACTCGAAGATCATCCATGTCGATATCGACGCCAGCGAGATCGGAAAAATTCGCACGGCCTCCATCGGAATTACCTCCGATGCCCGGAGTGCTCTTTCGTTTTGGGCCGAACATGCGCAGGCGATCGACCGGAGTGATTGGTTCGATCAGATTGAACAATTGAAAATAGAGTTTCCGCATCAGTTGGAAGGAATCGAAAATCGGCGGCATTCATACGGAATCATTCGATATTGCGGGGAGCAGATCGGGGATAGGGCGATTCTCACGACCGATGTTGGGCAACATCAGATGCGGGTGGCTCAGGCGTATCCTTTTACTAAACCGCGACGCTGGCTGACGTCTGGCGGCCTCGGGACGATGGGTTTTGGTTTACCCGCGGCGATCGGCGCGGCACTGGCTGCTCCGGAAGCACCGATTCTCTGTTTTACCGGCGACGGCAGTTTTTTGCTCAATATTCAGGAATTGGCGACGCTTGAGGAGGAGAACCTGAACGTGAAAATCATTCTGCTCGATAACCGCGGTTACGGGTTGGTGAACCAGCAACAGGATCTTTTTTATGGCCGTCGCCGGTTTGCCGTTCGTTTTCCGAGGCAAATCGATTTCGTCGGACTCGCCGCGAGTTTCGGAATTCCGGCTTTTTCGATGACCGGTTCGGATGCGTTTGAACAGCTCGATGCCGCGCTCGCGACCTTTGGGCCGCTGTTGATCCATGTTCCTGCGAGGCTTTGCGAAAAAGTTTTCCCGATGGTTCCTCCCGGTGCGGGAAATAGTGAAATGATTCTTGCGAAAGCGGAGGTGGCGTTGAAATGAAAACGATCTTGGAGCTGACGGTTCGGAATCATCCGGGCGTGATGTCGCATATCGCGGGGCTTTTTGCGCGGCGCGGATTCAATCTCGACGGGATTTTCTGCGCGCCGGTCGGCGACGCGACTGAAAGCCGAATGTGGTTGCATGTTCGCGAGGATGACCGGCTTGAGCAGGTGATTCGGCAGCTGGAGCGGTTGATCGATGTCAAAACGGTGCGCCGAGCCGACGAGCACGAACGGCTTTTCGAAAAAGTTGCGGCCAGCATATTGTAGCTGCCTTTGTCAGAAGGAAGAAAGTTTCAACCGCTGGATCCGCCTCGGACGCAGCAACTACGCCGCTTTCTTTTGAAGAGCGTCGTTGATGTCCGTCAGGCCTGCATCGGGAACCCAGCTTCCGTCGATGTTGAGCGTCGGACTGCTGCTCTGGCCGGTTGCCGATTCCGCTTCGGATTTATACGACGGTTCTTCTGTCATATTCCGTTCCTCGAACGGAATTCCTTTTGCGGTGAGAAATGCCTTCGCTCCTGCCGCCCATGGACAGCCGGTTTTTGTATAAATGGTTACTTTCATCTTTCAACTTACCCGCCGGTGCCTCCTTTTCCAGAAAGGGGAGCATTTCCCCGGCGGGCGGTGGAGCGATGGAAGCAGTTTCTACTCTCTGGAAACTTGCAGGCGCATAAAGCGGCGGCCATTTTCCGGAAACGGTTTTTTGTCGCGCACAACAATCAGTCGATATTCGCCTTCGTCGATCGTATCGATTAGCTCCGTTTCGTCTTCGCCCGAATGCCAAGTGACCAGGTCGTCGGAAACCTCAACTTCGAAAGAGATATCGGTCGCGTTTTTCGATTGGCGAAAACGGAACGTCAGGAAATCTTCTTCCACTGAAATTTCAGGCAGTTGATCGCGGTTGGATTCTTTTGGGTCAAGATGAAGGGCGTATTTGAGGATGTTTGCGATTCCGTCACCTGCGGGATTCGCCGATTCGCCGCTGATTTCGGGATCGTTGATTTCCGCTTGGCTGAAATGGACCTCTTTCCAGAGTTCGTATCCCGTTTTATCGAGAAAATCGAGGATGCGGGCCATGTAGTTATTGCGCTGATCGGAATCGAGGATCGTTTCGAAAGGAAAGGCGAAGAAAACGACACGGCCGCCTCCGTCCGATCCATCGTATTGAATCGCCGCAGGTCCGCCCAGGCCTCCGTTGTAAAATAAGGCCGGAACGCTGCCTCCCTCGGCAGACGGAACGATTCGGCTCGGATTGCGCACCGGATAGATTCCGCCCGGTCCGTTGTCGAAGTTTACTGCTGGAAGGCCTTCAAAAATGGCTCCGGTTCTCGTGACGACCGAGTGGGTTTGAACATTCTCCAGCGAAAAATGAGCACGCAACGAATTGTGCAAAAATGAACGTTCCCCGGTGCTCGGTCCATTCGGCCGGTCCAAATGGTAAGCGACTTCCGAGCCGGAAACAAAAATTGCTCCACCGGCATCGAGATAGGCCGCGACGCGGGTCCGTTGCGCACTGTTGAAGCTTTCATCGGCGACTCCGTCCTGACCGGCGGCCCAGATCACGACGTTGTAATTATCGAGGGAAACCTTGCCGTGGCCGACTGCCTCTTTGCTCGCGGAATCAAAAACCCAACCGGCGCTATCGATCGCCCGTCCGTGTTGCACCACGTAATCAAACGAATTGACCGAGCGCGGAATGACGCGGTCGATGACGCCGCTGTTTCCATCATGTCCCGGCGGAAGGTATTGGCGGTCGTAAGGTGATTGGCGAATGTTGATATGCCGGTCCATCCGCTCAAAGGCGTTTACAAAAAGGACGCGGCTTTTTCCGGAACTGCCACCTGGATGCGCGCCGACACTTTCGGAGGGAAAGGATTCCCCACCTTCATTGATTGAGGAAACGCGAAAATAAATTGGCGCTCCGGTCGGCAGATTTTCCAGAGTAATCGACGTATTATTAAGACCATCGACTCGAACCGGCTGGCCGAAACCGTAGCCGTCGGTCGAGCGATAAACGAGATAACCGCTCGGCGCGCCGCTCCCTGTGCCGTAAACAGGTGTGTCCCATGAGATGGTAACTTCGCCGTTTTCGCCGGCGATTGCGCGCGCATTTCTAGGCGGATCCGGAAGATACCTGAGCGGAACTCCGGCAAATTCGTTCATGTATTTCATCACGGCCCGATAACTTGCCCGAGCGATCCAGTAGCGAACTTTCGGATCCCGTAAAAGGATCGCATCTTGTGCGTTGTCGTGGAAAGCGACCTCGGTGATGGTGGCGTCGAACTCATTATTGATAGAGAGATTATTGATTTCCCCGAAAGTGCTTCCATAGGTGTAAGCAGTGCGAGTACTCCACGGAACTTCGAGCTGCGGATTCATTGAGCGCAGATGTTCATTCGTCTCTTTACCGACTAATTCGGCCCACCTTACCTGATTCGGCGTGCGGCGGTTCGCACTGGTGTTGTACAAACCGATGGCACCGCGTCCACCGGCGGCATTGGAATGAAAACCGAGATAAATACTGTCGTAAAGCGGGCTCGCGGCTTCGCGATTCATTTCGGCGGCCATCCGGATCGGCGCGCCGACGTTGTCTTGTCCCTCGGTGTAGCCGCTCCCCAGATCGTAAATCGTCGTGCTTTGACCGACGCCGAGTGAGTTTTTAATCCAATAACGTGAAGCTTCGTCTTCTCTCGGATAAGTTGACCCCTCGCTGCTCATGCCGTTTCCGAAGCGGATCGCGTCGGCGATCACGACGCTGCCGACTGCTTCGACAGGGCGAAGATTGCTGATCACAACAGCGCCCGATTCCGGATTGGAGCCTTCTGCAAAATAATAGGTGCCGAGGTAAACCCAGCCGTTTCCGACTTTGTGATGCGGAATGCGGACCTGCGACTCGCCGCCCGTATGCCGGATGCGGTAAAGCTGGAACGTCCGGTCGCTTCCGTGGCGAACCCAAGTGTAAACCGGATAAAAACCGGCTTCCGGAATTGTTGGAACGTAGGTTGCCGTGGCTGTTTCCTGTGAGGCAAGGGATGCCCATCGATACGGAAGCTGTCCCGGTTTCCCGTAATAAACGGTTTGGGAACTGTTGTTCCATGGGCCGCTCCAGATCACCTCTGGATCGACATTGTCGATGACGACTTCGTTTGTTTGGTATCCGATCGGACGGAAAGCGACGACGGTGGCACCGGCATTGAAAACGTAATCGGCAAAAATCGACATCTGGTCGCGATTCCCGTAAGCCTCGTTCATTTCGAGCAGAAGCGGACGATCAAGTGTCCAAAATGTGCCCGACGAATTTCGCTGCCATCCGTGTCCGCCGCTTGTAAAGACAATCCGGCCGGAGAGAGCTCCTTGGGGCTGTGACGGACTCGGGGCCATCGGACCTCCGGAGCGCAACGGCGCGATCAAAGGCTCCGTCAGCGGCTCGGGGCGACTTCCATCGGGATAGGTTTCGAAAACATCTTCGGTGAAGATAACCGATTTCAGCAGATCTTCGCTGGCATGGTCATCGCCGAGGTTCGAAGCATCGGCATGGGAGAATCCAAAAAATGAGATAAAAACGGCAGCGAACCCGAGGAGAGGGAGGCGAGGGATGAATTTCATAAGTGAAAAGAGGCAAGCGAAAAGGACGAGAATAGAAAGGTCTTAAGTTAAGGCGGAGTAGAAGCGCCATCCAGGCGCTTTCAAGCGGCCGAAACCGCTGTCACTCTCAATGATGCGCTCAATTTAGTGCCATTCGGATCAGGATGAATCGTTTCGATCATGGATCAAGACTTTATGCGCTTTACGAAAAAATAAATCAGCCCGGAGCAAGGCAAGAAAAGAGAGGTTCCGGTTCCGCTTTTTTCGCGCCGAAGGGCAAGCGTTGACGCCGACTGCCAGGCGGTTAAAGCAGCATCTAGGGGGGCCAGTCGTTGGAAACGAGCAGAACATTCACCATCTTCCTGTCTAAATTCAGAGCTCAAGCCTCTTCATTAGTGTTCATTAGTGTCCATTAGTGGTTAAAAATACGGCTTCTAGGTTCCGCGCCCATCCGCGCTATCCGCGGCTAAAAAGCTATGGCGGAAGAATTGAACCGCGGATAACGCAGATTTTCGCTGATATAAATTGGGATGTATTTTGGGGAAAGGTGGCGGTTTGGCTCTTGTGGCTTCTGCCAATCAGGAGATTGGCGTTCCCGGGCGTGCCGATCTCCCGATCGGCATATAGCGTTTCCGCAGCTAACCGTCACCGCCTGGACCGCCAGTTTCCGCAAACCTCCGCTGCATACGAGGGCTACGAGCGAGAGATCCCAATTTCTTTTTCTCGCAGTCGGAGAGAGTGTAGTTTGTCGCTGGTCTTGCCATGAGGCAATCCGGGATTATTTCGCTAACTTTTTAAGTAAATACTAGACGGGTCCCGTGGTTGGAAACGAGCAGAACATTCACCATCTTCCTGTCTAAATTCGGAGCTCAAGCCTCTTCATTAGTGTTCATTAGTGTCCATTAGTGGTTAAAAATACGGCTTCTAGGTTCCGCGCCCATCCGCGCTATCCGCGGTTAAAAAGCTAAGGCGGAAGAATTGAACCGCAGATAACGCAGGTTTTCGCTGATATCCGCGGTTAAAGCAGCATCCAGTGTTCCAGTGGTTGGAAGCCGGCTCAAAATTCATCATCTCCGCGTTACTATCAATTACAGCGGCCCAAAACCTCCCTGTCGCAAAACGGAATCTTCCGCGTGCCAATCAGTTGATATCGCTCGTGCCCTTTTCCCGCCACGACGAGCAGATCTCCTGCACGGGTTTCCGCATACGCTTTTCGAATCGCCATTTCGCGGTCCAGCTCAACGCGCGGCGCGGAAGACGCACCGTTGAAACTTTTCAGGATATCCGCCGCGATCCGCTCCGGATTTTCCGTCCGCGGATTGTCAGAAGTCACCCAGCAAACATCCGTTCCCTTTGCTGCAATGTGCCCCATAATTGCGCGTTTTCCGCGATCCCGATCCCCTCCGCAACCGAAAACCAGATGAATCCGGCCCTCCGCGAGCCTCCGGCAATTCAACAGCAAATTCGCGAGTCCGTCCGGATTGTGCGCGAAATCGATCACCGCCGTCGCACCGTTCGGCAGCGCGGTTTTCTCCATCCGGCCCGGCACCGGCAGAAAACTGGCCAAACGCTCCAGTGCCGCCTCCAAATCGAGTCCGAGCCCGAAAACCACCGTAGCCGCCGCCAAAATGTTGTCCACCTGAAACCGGCCGATCAGCGGACTGACAACCGCAAATTTTCGTCCGCCCGCCGTCAGGCAGAATCGTGTTTCCCTCGGCGACAATTCGATCTCTTCCGCCCGCACCTCGGCCGATTCCAAACCGTCGGCACTGTATGAGATTACGCGCGCTGAGCAGGCCTCCGCAAAAGAAGCCGCTGCCTGATCGTCCGCATTGATCGCCGCGATTCCGTTCGCCGGAAGCTCTCGGAAAAGTTTCCGTTTTGCTTCTGCATATGCTTCCGCCGAACCGTGGAAATCGAGATGATCGCGCGCCAGATTCGTAAAAATTGCCACCCGAAACCGCAACTCCGCTACTCGGTCGAGCGTCAACGCATGCGACGAAACCTCCATCGCCGCCGCGCCCACTCCTGAGTCCGCCAGCCGCCGCAAACGCCGGTTTTGCACATGCGCCAGATCGGTCGTGTATTCTCCTTCCTCGATTTTTTCGCTGCCCAGAAAAACTCCGAGCGTCCCCATGCTCGCGGTTTCCCTGAAAGCCGGACGGAGCAAATGCGCGCAAAGCTGCGAAGTCGTCGTTTTCCCATTTGTGCCCGTCACGCCGATCAGCGCGATCTCCTGATCTGGACAACCGAAAAACCGCCGCGAAACCGTCGCCAGCGCCCGCCGTGCATCCGAAACCTGAATCTGCGGCAAAGAAACCTCCGGCAGAACCTCCTCCGTCAAAAAAGCCGCCGCCCCTCGCGCCGC
>DATGSL010000009.1:0-6340 GCA_035302665.1 Opitutales bacterium
TGCCCAATTTCGAAGTCATTTTTATCGTGCGCCGGCGTGACTTTAAGAACCCCGGTTCCGAACTCGCGATCGATATACGAATCGGCGATGATCGGAATTTCCTTTTTTGGAAACGGACGCCAGACATGTTTCCCGATCAGATGCTTGTAACGATCATCTTCCGGATGAACCGCAACGGCCGTATCACCCATCAAGGTTTCCGGCCGCGTCGTCGAAATTTCCAGAAATTCGCCCGGATTCTCGACAACCTCGTAACGCATTTTGTAGAGAATCCCCTTCTGGGGCTTCATGATCACCTCTTCGTCCGAAAGCGCGGTGAGACTCGCCGGACACCAATTGACCATCCTTTTGCCGCGATAAACGAAACCGCGGCGATAAAGTTCCACGAAAGAATACTGAACCGCGTGACTGTAATCGCTATCGAGCGTGAAAACCTTCCGGTCCCAATCGCACGAAGCACCGAGTTTCTTAAGCTGCTCGATGATGATTCCGCCATGCTTTTCCTTCCATTCCCAAGCTCGTTCAATAAATTTCTCGCGGCCGAGATCGCGGCGGGTTTTTCCTTCGCGCTTGCGGAGATCGCGCTCGACGCGGGTCTGAGTGGCGATTCCGGCATGATCGGTCCCGGGAAGCCAAAGAACCGATTTCCCCTGCTGACGCGCGCGGCGGATCAAAATATCCTGGAGCGTGTTGTTGAGAACATGCCCCATCGTGAGAACGCCCGTCACATTTGGCGGCGGAATAACGATCGTATACGGCTCTTTTTCCGGATCTGGAGAAGCCTGAAAACAACTGTTTTCCAGCCAAGTGGAATACCACTTTTCCTCGACGTCGCGCGGTTCGTAAGCTTTGGCAATGGTTGACATGGCAAAAGGGTAGAAATAAGCCGATTGCCCCGAGGCGCAAAGGGAAAAGTCATTTAGTTCCCAAATCGACCATTCCCGCCTTCGCCCACCGCACAATTATCCTTCCGAAAAAAGCCGATCGTAGCTCTCGATAATTTCAGCGCGCCGAAAACAGGAAAGGCTGTGATCGTTGACCATCCCCGTCGCCTGCATGTGCGCGTAGCAGATTGTCGGACCGATAAACTGAAAGCCGCGCTTTTTTAAATCCCGACTGAGCTCGAACGACTCCCGACTCGTCGCCGGATAATCAGCCGCCACTTCCCAAGCGTTCACGATCGGTTTTCCGCCAACAAAACGCCAAATATACGTCGCAAAATTGCCAAATTCATCCTGCACCTCAAGAAACCGCCGCGCATTGTTCACAGCCGCGGAAATCTTTTTCCGATTTCGGATCAATCCGACGTTGTCGCAAAGAAGATCGATTTTCTGATCGTCAAACCGAGCCACCACCTCCGGATCAAAATCGGCAAAAGCCTCCCGATAATTCTCCCGCCGCCGCAAAATAGTGTACCAACTCAATCCCGCCTGCGCCGACTCCAAGGTCAAAAATTCGAAAAGCCGACGATCGTCAAAAACCGGAACTCCCCACTCCTCATCGTGATAAGCGACATAATCAGCTTTCTTAAGATCGACCCACGGACAGCGCGGTTTTTGATCTGTGTAAATCTGCGCCATCTGTGGTTCATTAAAAAGCAGAAGGAAAAAGGTAAAAGCTTCCCGAATCGGATAAGGTAGACAATGAGCCCAGGACGGCTAAACCCTACCTTTTAAATACTAAACCTCCACGGAACGAACGATATCCAACACCGATTAGGAAAATAAAACCGCCCGCGATTAAAACCGTTGTCGCCGGTTCGGGTATCGCAGTGATTCCCG
Organism: Opitutales bacterium; assembly: GCA_035302665.1. Classification (GTDB taxonomy): domain Bacteria; phylum Verrucomicrobiota; class Verrucomicrobiia; order Opitutales; family T3Sed10-336; genus DATGSL01. The sequence continues at coordinate 1,782 of DATGSL010000009.1, forward strand.
TTAAGTCCGACGTCAGAACTAGTTCTCCTTCGGCCAAGGTAAACGAGGAAAAGACGATCGCTCCTTCAATCCTCCGAATATGAAGCGCTCCCATCGTCGCCAGCAGACCGGTTTCTCCGGTAAGAAAGCTGGCGAATTCTTCATTCTCGAGCTTTCCAGAGTATTCAGTCCAAACCGTCATGGCTGGCTGGCCAATCCGGTATATGTCGATCCTAAAGTCTTTGTCGAAAGGTATCCATTCCGGCTCTCCACCAGAGGCAGGTCTCGCCACAAACGGATTTTCTGGAACCGCATTTGGTCCATAACTGTCGTAATCGAAACGAACCGTCCGTCCTTCGCCCAACAACAGCGACCGGGTTGCATCGGAACCGCGAATCCGAATCGCTCCCGGCGACTCGAATGAAGGGCTTGTCCAAAAACTGTAACCGATTTCTGATGCGCCAACTTCAAGAAAAAGGTATCCGAGCGGCTGCTCCCATTCTTCCGCCTCCAACCGGGATTCGATCACAACGGCTGCATTCACATGCAACAGCAGCAAAAACAACGGAATCGCGGCACAATAGATCGATCTGGTGAGTTTCTTCATTTGATAAAAAGAAGTTTTGCAACGTTCATGCAAAACGGTTCTGGTTCTTTAAGACAGGGGAGATTTCCGCTTCTCCCGAAGCGAGCTACAAAAAACCTTCTACCTTTTCCCTTCTTCCTTTTACCTTTTCCCTTCTTCCTTTTACCTTCTACTCACTCGTCTCTTTTCTCGACGTAAAAGATATGCCAAAGAGGCATCTCTTCTCCGTTGCCAATTTCCCAGCGTTTCGATTGCGGCTTACGTCCGGTGGCAAATACAGTTGCTGTGATCGATTCGAATTCCGAATCGGGATAAGTAACTTCGGCAATTCCTTCCGGTCCAGCCGCAAAAGAACCCCAATAGACGTAACCATATTTTGTGCGGTAAGAAAAGTGAATCGCCGCCTCAGCAACGCCATCCTCGGTTCCCGCATCGTAAACTCGGAAAAGAATCGTTCCGTCTTCGTCGGAAATATTTTTCCCGTAACCGCTGATTCCCGGATCGACGTCGGGTCCAACCGTCATTGAAAGAATGGCAGGCGTCACAGCCGACCGATTCGAAACGATATCGATATTTTCAACCTCTTTTTCGGGATGGGGATTTAGCTGGCTCGTCCGATAAAGACGCAATCCGACCCCATGATAACCGACCCAAACAACGCGCGAATTCGGATCGGTCACTTCGCCCGATGCGAGCAGATCGCGGTGCCACCAATCGCGAACATGTCCGCCGTAAATAATCGGCAACGAAACCTGTTCGCCATCAGCGTAGTTGTAAACGACATGAGCAATTGTCTCGCCATCCTCGGTCGTCCAGCCAGTGCCGTGCAAAAGGTGCAGCCGTTCAAACCGACGACCGATTTCGATGCCGGTGACCTCGTTGCGATAAATCGTCCGATGCGGCGGAGGAACGCGCCCGAAAAGACGAACCATGCCATTGACGCCAAAAGGAACGCCGTCATATATCCGACGCCCTTTCGGAACGACCTCCCAAGTTCCGAACTGAGAACGCTCGCCAGCATGAAGATCGTAATAATCAGTTAAATCGATCGGAGTAAAATGATCGGGAATTTCAATTGCTGCCGATTCGGCGGCCCGAGAAAACGGTGCCAAACCAATTGCAAAAGCAAAGATGAAAAAGACAGAAACGAAAAACGGGGGCCGCAGACCGGTCAGGAGAGGGGATTTTGGGATCATGGGTAGATTAGGTTGGGTTTATCTCTGCAAGTTTAGAAAAGTAAGCTTCGTTCCAATTTCTTCATCCAGCAAGCTCAAATCGAAAATTCCGCTTTGCGTGTACTAAATTTGACGCAGACGAGCGAACCCTCATCGGCCATCGCGTCGAACCAACACTATCCCTCTTCTTCAATGAAAATCATGAGATTTCTCTACCGGCATTTCCCAACCATAAAGCGCCTCGATTTTCTCTGCCTTTACGTGAACCACTCCTTCCTGATTTTGCAAAATTCCTCGAATCTTCAAAAATGGTTCCTGCGAAATTGTTAACCGATTTTCCTCAAACATCCGGGGGGTTACAACCACGTTGGCAATTCCTGTCTCATCTTCGAGACTGATAAAAACAAACCCTTTTGCGGTTCCCGGCCGCTGACGACAAATCACGCTCCCGGCTGCGGTCACCCGCTGTCCATCCCGCCCATAAGCCAAATCGACTGCCCGACAAACTCCCGGCAATTTCCCCCGCAACCATCTCATCGGATGCGATCCAACCGTCAATCCCTGCCCCTGATAATCCGCCTGCAAACGTTCCAATGCGTTCATCATCTCCAATGGACTCAACTCCTCCTCTTCCTTCGTCCAAAGTTCTTCTTGTTCCCACCGTTCCTCCACCTTCCAAAGAGCGGCTCTGCGATGCTCAGCCAATGCATTTAACGCCCCAATACTTGCCAACGTCCGCCGCTCGGACCGATTAAAAAACGTCCGACGATAAAAATCCTCCACCGACGCAAACGGCCGTTCCTCCCGGGCTTCCAGCATCGCCCGTACCGGTTCCGAACGCATCCTTTTTACGATCCGCAATCCGAGCCGGATCGTCTCATTGTTTTCTACCGCACAATCCCAGCCCGATACCTGCACACATACCGGTTTCACCCGCACCCCATGTCGGCGCGCATCCTGAATCAATGTCGCCTCCGAATAAAACCCCATCGGCTGATTGTTCAAAAGTGCCGTATAAAATTCCACCGTCCGATTTGCTTTCAACCAAGCGCTCGCATACGAAATCAGCGCAAAACTGATCGCGTGCGATTCCGGAAACCCATACAACGCAAACGACCGGATCGATGCCACAATTTCCTCAATATTCGATTCCGGAACCTTCCGCACCATCATCGCAGCCCGCAATTTCTCCAATACCCGATCCATCCGCTCCCGGGACCGTTGAAAACTCATCGCCCGCCGCAACTCCTCCGCCTCCGATCCGCTGAAATCAGCCATCACCATCGCCATCTTCAAAACCTGTTCCTGAAACAAAGGAACCCCCAGCGTCCGCCGCAACACCGGCTCCAGCTTCGGATGCATGTAATCAATCGGCTGCTTCCCCGATCGCCGCGCCAGATACGGATGCACCATCCTTCCCTGAATCGGTCCCGGCCGGATCAAAGCCACCCCGATCACCACATCGTAAAATGTCTTCGGCTTCATCCGCGGCAATGTCGCCATCTGCGCCCGACTCTCGATCTGAAAGACCCCGACCGTGTCCGCCGCCTGCATCAGCTCAAAAGTTTTCTCATCATCCGTCGGCAACTTCGCCAAATCGACCTCCCGCTTTCGATCCCGACAAATCGTCAACGTATCCTGCAACGCCGACATCATCCCCAATCCGAGCAGATCCACCTTGATGATCCCCATATTCGCACAATCCTCCTTGTCCCACTGCGCCACCACCCGCCCCGGCATCGACGCATTCTCCAACGGCACGATCGCATCCAACCTTCCGCGACAAATAATCATTCCTCCCGAATGCTGCCCCAAATGCCTCGGCAAACCGACCAACGCTTTATACAACCCCGCCATCACAGGCGCTCTCGGATGATTTGCCGGAATCCCCGCCTGAGACATCTGTTTTTGCAAATCGAGCGTGTGCCGATAATCCCCGCTCCCAAACAGCCGCGAAAATCGATCAATCGTCTCCTCCGGAAAATTCAACACCTTGCCCAACTCCCGCACCGCACTCCGCCCTCTATAAGTAATCACGTTCGCCGTCATCGCCGCCCCATGTTTTCCATATCGCCGGTAAACTTCCTGAATCACCCGCTCCCGCCGATCCCCACTCGGCAAATCGAGATCGATATCAGGCCAACTTTCCCGCCCTTCACTCAAAAACCGCTCAAACAACAAATCCCCGCCCACCGGATCGACGGCCGTGATCCCCAAACTGTAACAAACCGCACTGTTCGCCGCACTTCCGCGCCCCTGGACCATCACATCGGTCTCCCGACAAAAATTGACGATATCCCAAACGATCAAAAAATATCCGCTAAACCCCAACTTCCCGATCAATGCCAGCTCATGCTCCAACTGCGCCTTCACCCGCGCCGATAGCTTTTCCCCATACCGTCGCCGCGCTCCCTTAAAAGTCTGTTCCCGCAAAAAACTCTCCATCGAATGCCCTTCCGGCACCGGATACACCGGAAACTCATACCCGAGATCCTCCAACGAAAAACGCAACCGATCCGCCAATCGCTCCGTGTTCGCCACCGCCTCCGGCAAATCCGAAAACAATTCGGCCATCGCCGCTCCCGATTTCAAATACCGCTCCGCATTCCGCTCCAACAACCACCCGGCTGCATCCAAATTCGTCTTGTGCCGCAAACAGGTAAAAACATCCAATATCGCCCGACCTTGCGGCCGCGCATACGCCACACCATTCGTCGCCAACAACGGCAAACCCTCCCTCCGCGCCCAATCGACCAACAACCGGTTCCTACGCGCCTCCCCCCGATGCAAATGACGCTGCAACTCCACGAAAACCCCGT
>DATGSL010000010.1:0-6850 GCA_035302665.1 Opitutales bacterium
GGAAATCGCCTCGTCTTTGAAGGTTCGCTCAATGAGACCGCGGGAGGCTGGCAGAGAAACAGCGAATCGATCCGGGTCTATGCTTCGTGGGGGCCGTTGAGTCCGACCGAACGGGAATGCCTCGATGAGATCTGCGACGGATTTGAGAAGCTTTGGGAGAATCAGCATCGGGATTTCGAGGTGCTGACGCTGCCGGAAGCGATTCGCGAAGGGATGATCAAGATCGCGAGAGAGAATCCGATCTCCGAATTTAATGCGGTTTTGAACCCGGAAAGAAACGACGAGCCGGCCGGCTATTCAGGAGAGATTTCTTCGCAGAGCACAACTGCGTGGAAGGAGGAGTTAAAGAATCCCGATCTTAGCGAATTGCGTGAGCTTCTGGAGGCGGGATCTTCGGCAGAGCATCCGTATATCGGGACGACTCTTTTGCCGCTTGATCTCTGGCCTCATCAGAAACTGGCGGTCTGGCGTCTGGTGGAGGAATATCCGAAAGGATTCATGCTTTGCGATGAGGTCGGGCTTGGAAAAACGATCGAAGCGGGCGGTGCGGCCCGTGCACTTTGGGTGCAGGGAAAAGTGAAACGGATTCTGATCTGTGCGCCGGCGAGTCTTTGCGAACAGTGGCAGCGGGAGATGGCGTATAAATTTCAGATGCCGTTTCAGCTTTATCGGGAGCGGCGGCATTGGGAAATTCTGCCGGAGGAACAGGTCAGAAAAGATCTGAAGACTTTTGAGCCCGATTTATTGATCGTCTCCCACGGGATTCTGCGGCATTCGGGCCGGAGAAGAGAATTGGCGGAGATGGACCCGTTTGATCTGGTGATCGTCGATGAGGCTCATTATCTGAGGCGGTCGAATCCGGACCCGCAGACAGTGCCGGCGACGGAGGTGAAACCGGAATACGGACAGCTCTATCGGGCGGTGGAGGAGTTTCTGGTTCGTCGGAAAAAGGCGAAAGCGCTCTGGCTGGCGACGGCGACGCCGGTGCAGCTGAACTTCGTCGAGGCGTGGGATCTTTTTCGGCTTTTGCGGCGGACGGGATCGTTCGACGCCGATGTCGAGCTGAGTGCGAGTTGGTATCGGTGGATCGAGCGGCTGCAGCAGGGCGAGTCTTTGGAAAAAGAGTGGCCTTTGATCGTCGAGCTGACAGATGAGTTAACAAGGATTGATCCGGAATATTTCAGATGGCTTCAGGAGGCATTTCTGAAGAACCTTCGGCTGCGCTGGCGTTATCTTGGGCAGGGCGGAAGTGGAAAATGGCAGGATCGGATCTTGAGAAACAGCCGGCTCTGTTCCGAGCTGGTGCAACTCCTTTTTTATCTGGCACCGCTTTCACGTGTGATGATCCGGCATTCGCGTGGTCTTCTGGAAGTTTATCGAAAGGAAGGATTGCTTGAAGCTGGATTGGCGAGGCGGGAAATCGTCGCGCAACCGCCGATTGTGCGGACTCCGGAGGAAATGGAAATCGAGAAAGCGCTGCAAAACTACTGTGCGGGATTGGAGAAGCGGATTCGGCAGAGTCAAGAGGGAGAAAGTCGAAGGCTTCGGACGACGCTCGGGTTTTATCTATCGTTTTTGCGTCTCCGGGCGGCCTCGTCGCTGAAGGCGCTCGATAACTCGTTGCAAAACCGGATGGGGAAAGTCGAGGCGACGTTGGCGAAAGAACTTCGGGAAATGGAGGACGAGAGCGAGGATGAAGTCGATACGGGATTTGGGGAGGACGATCTTTCCCATACGGCTTTTTTGAATGATCGGAGCGTGGACGATCTTCGATGGGAGGCCCGTCAGATCGAGAGACTGCGGGAGCAGATCGAGCCGCTGATTCGGAGGGAAAAAGATTCGAAGCAGGAGACGTTGCTTGGGTTGTTGGAGGAGCGGCGGAAATCGGATGGAAGTTTTCAGCAAACGGTAATTTTTACGAGGTTTCTGGATACGTTGTGGGATCTTTGGGAGCGACTTGCGAGATTGCGCCTTCGGATCGGAGTTTTCTGCGGAAAAGGCGGCTTTATTCTCGAAGATGGTGTCCGGAAAAAAATCGAACGCTCGAAGATCCGGGATCTTTTTGTGGCGAAAAAGATCAATCTGCTTCTTTGCACGGATGCTGCGGCGGAGGGCTTGAACCTGCAGGTGGCGGATCTGTTGATCAATCTCGATATGCCTTGGGGGCCGATGAAGCTGGAACAGCGGATTGGTCGGATTGATCGGATCGGGCAGGAGCATGAAGTCGTTCGGATTGTGAATCTTTTTTACGAAGGATCGGTCGAGGAGATTGTTTATGATCGGTTGAGAAAGCGTTTTCAGGCGGCGGTGACGACGGTCGGGCATTACAGTTTCTCGCTCTTGCCGCTCGATGAGGAGGATTTCCGTCGACTCGATCGTGGAGATGTGAGCGAGGAAGAGCTGGAAACGGAGGCGAAAGGGCGGCTGGAGCAGCAGCGGCGTTTGATTGAGCTGCGGACCTTCGGTCCGGAGGAGGTGGCAAAAATTCATCGGAGATTGAAAGGGGCGAATCCGATTGAACGGGAAAAATGGACGGCCCGGAAAGCGGAGAGAGTGGTTGAGCGGGTAAAAGGTGTTTTTGAGCAGGTGGATGAGAACTGGAGAATCGGGTCGCATCTTTTTGGCTTCGGCGGAGAGGAGGGAGTTTCGGCGCTTGTTCCGAAGACGCCGGTTTGGGAAGTTCTTTGCAAATTAGGAAATGTCCAAAGTGAGCGGGAGTATGAGCCGGTTGAGTTCCGCGAGACCCTTTCGATGAGTGAAGCGGATCTCTTTCGCAACGAGGTGGCGGAGGCGGCGGAAGTTTTGCTCGGACTTTATCGACGGCAGCATCGAGAGGACGACAATCGTCAGCTCTTTTCGAAGATGGAAAGGCATCTCGATGAGGGACGGGAGATTAATCTGCGTGGGGCACCTGATCGTTTCCGGGTTTTTCGGGCACCGCATGGCTACATTTTGCTTTCGTATCTGAAGCGGAATCGATGAAGCGGATCGCGAAAGGGGCGGTGCCTTTTCAATTCCAGGATCGCGATTTTCGTCCTGAGTATGGCCAGTTTCGCTGATCGTCCGTTTTACGAACCCGTTTTCCGAACGCCCATCGGGCCGGTGAATTTCCAGCCGGCGAGTTCGGCGGTTTCTTCGGTCTCGGCGGCGGCGCGGCGGAAGGCGACGAGGATTTCCTCTCCATTTCTCGAAAAGCGAAGTCCGACGGCGCTCGCGCTTTCCTCGCGTTCCACTTGCCATTCGTCGCGCGAGCCGGATCGGTACGGGACGGCGACGGTGAGCATGTCCATCGACGGCGCCTTTTCGACCGTGCCCGTTTCGACGTGCCACTGGTTTGGGAATTCGCGGCGCTCCGGGCGCGGTTCGTAGCCGTCCCATTGGCGGAAAGTGAGGGTCGTCGGCGAAAGGTAGCGGACGTGGACGCCGGCTTTTTCGCGTTCGACGTGCAGGCTGTGTACGTTTTCTTCGATGTCAAAGGGGCTCGCGGCGTGGAGCATGAATTGAAACGTCGCCGGCTCTTTCGCGACGAGTTCGTCGTAGATCACGACCAGGTCAGGTTTAATCAGAGCGAGGTGCCGGGTGTAGTGATCGAGGAGATTTCCGTAGGCGCGGGCGGCGTCCCCGGAAACGTAATCCCACTCGGGCGTCGTTACGAAATCGACGATCCGGCCGTGCGGCGCGGGGGTGTGTTGGGCCTGTTCCTTGTTGTTCACGAGCACCGCGTTGTGGGCGACGGTGCTATGCGCCCATTGGCGGTGGAAGGGGCTGCCATGGAGGTCGCGGTAGACGCACGTCATCAACAGGGCTTCGCCATAGGCGTTGAGCTGAAAGCTGTTGTGCGGGTTATGCCCGTGGCTTTGGCGGCCGAACGGGCTGGATTTGAAGAGCAGGTGAACGTTTTCCCGGCTGTCGAGAAGGTTGGAGTGGAGGCTGGCGAGGCCGGTTCCCCAAAAAACCTTTGACTGGGCGATTTCCGTGGGCGGAGCGGCTTCGGGAAGTTCGGGGAATTGGGCGCGAATCAGGAGTCCGAGGAGTCCGCCTTGGCCGGAAAAGCCCCACTCCTCCATCCACCAGCGCCAGTGCGGCGCGTGGGATGCGCTTTCGGGATCGTTGGAAACGGCGCGCAGGAAATAGTCGAGCGTGCTTCCCCAGCCGCCGCCGGGCTTTCCGTGCGCGAGGTCGCCGAATCCGGAGTTGGGGGCGTTCGGCGGGGTCATGTAGAGCGGAAAATCGCCGATCTGGCGGAAAAATGGTTTTTGGAGGCCGTTGATGCCGAGGCTGGCGTCGGAGGTCATCAGCCACGGAATCACGCGGTTGATGTAGCTTCCCATGTAGGCCATCCCTTCGTGCCAGCCGCCGTCGTCGTCGGCCCAGACCGGGTAGGCGGCGTAAAATTTGTTCACGGCGTAGTCGAGCCAGAGTTCGGCTTCGGGGATTTCGTCGAGAAAGGCGATCGCCGTTTCGCCGAGCTTGTGCCAGAGGCGGTTGGCGTGGCTGCCGTAGGGGCTGTTGAGGTGGCCGGTGCCTTCGCGGATTTCCCAGCTCTTCCAGGCGTCCTGGCCGCGGCGGCGCATGACATCGGCGACCGTTTCGCGCTCTTCGGCGCTGAGGGTGTCGTAGGCCCAGTCGTAGGCGCGGGGGAGGTAGTAGATCATTGGTTTCGCGGCTTCGCAATTCAGGTGAAACTGCGTCGGGCCGTCGGGATCCCAGGAGGCGAGGTGAAGGATCCATTTGCGCGCGGCCTCGCTGTATTTTTCCTCGCCGGTGACGAGATGCATGAAGGCCAAGAGCTCCGCCTCCTGTCCGGCGCGGACCGTTTGGACGCGGTTGGGCCACCAGTAGCTGAGCGCCTCCTCGTTGCTTCTGTCGCGCGCGGAGCCGAGGTTTTCGGGTTCGGGCGTGGGGCCGTCTTTGATGTGGCGATCTGCCCGGGCGCGGAGACTGGCGAATGCTTTTGCCTCGGGGCCGGCGACGAGTTCTTTCAGGCGTGGCAGGTCGTTGTGGTTGATCAGGAGGCGGGGGCGTCCGGTGCGAAGGCGTTCGTGGATGTCCGCGCTTTTGGGCAGCGGCAGGATGGCGGCCTCGTCGGGGATCGTGACGCGGCGGGTTTGGCTCCAGTTCGACGTGTCGCCGTTTTCCGCGTGAAATCGGTAGCGCCAGAACCAGTCGCCCGCTTCGAGAGGCGCGGAGTGGGTGTAGGTGTTGAACGGAAGTTCGTCGGCAGATTCCGCGGTGGTGAAATCTTCGTTTTGCGACCATTGGACGGAATACGTTTTTGCGTCCGTTTCGTGGAGCCAGATCCAGGAGGGCGGGTTGACGGCGACCGTTTCGCCATCGGCGGGGCGGTAGCCGATCTCGTTCGGTTTGGGCGCGCGATTGTCGATCTTGGCGGCATGGAGAGGCGGGAGAAAAAGGAAAATGCCGGTTGCGAGAAACAAGGGGAGGAGAGATTTCATGCCATCAGTTTTCAGAAGAGTTTAAATCGATCAACGAAAAGCGGATACTTGGAATTTGGTATTCACAATTTGCGGGCACCACATGGCTACATTTTGCTTTCGAATCTGAAGCGGAATCGATGATGAGGATTGAAGTGGAAGAGCAGGTTTTTTCGAAATTCATGTCGCTCGCGGTGGGGTGTGCTTTTTTGGGGTTTTCGAACTCTTCTTCAAAAGTCTTCAATGAAGACGTGAGACGTCTTCTTTGTAGCGAATCTTCCCCGAAGATTCGAAAAGCTGATCGATGAAGACGTGGCGTCATCGCTACGCAAGAGTTTTCGATGAACACGTGGCGTCATCGCTACACTACCTCTCGAAAGGAAAGTTTTGGTTCGGCTTCAGTTCCCTCTGGTTGAGAGGACGGATCGCCTCTGCTTCGATCTTGTCAGGATCGGGAGCAGTCTTTTTTATCGCAGGTATGAAGCGGATCGGGGTTTTGGTTTTCGCGGCGACGGTTTTTTCAGCGAAATTCGTGTCGCTCGCAGGGGATACGCTTTCTGCGATCGATATTTTCCGTGCGGAGTTCGAGCCGACGATCGAAAACGAACATTTCCCATCGACAGATGCTCCGGAAGGAATGGTCTGGATTCCGGGAGGAGAGTTTTCGATGGGAATCGCCGATCCGCGCGCTCTTCCGTTCGGTGGACGCGAATCGATGGCCGATGCGAGGCCGATCCATCGGGTCCGTGTCGATGGTTTTTGGATGGACAAATTTCCGGTCACCAATGCCGATTTCGAGAAATTTATCGCTGAAACCGGTTATAAAACGGTAGCAGAACGTCCGCTCGATCCGGACGAGTTTCCCGGAGTTCCGCCGGAGATGTTGAAGCCGGGGTCGCTTGTTTTCGCTTCTCCGGAAAAATCGGCCGAGCATTATTCGCAATGGTGGAGGTGGGTGCCGGGAGCTTCCTGGGAAGAGCCGGAAGGTCCTGGATCGACGATCGAAGGGAAGAAGAATTTCCCGGTGGTCCATATTGCCTGGGAGGATGCGAATGCTTTTGCGAAATGGGCCGGAAAGCGGTTGCCGACCGAGGCGGAGTGGGAATTTGCGGCGCGCGGCGGGATGGCGGGCGAACCGTTTGCTTCGGGCGCAACGATCGTTTCAGATGGAAAATGGCAGGCAAATATCTGGCAGGGAAAATTTCCGACGGAAAACCGGGAAGAGGACGGTTTTGCCCGATTGGCGCCGGCTGATTTGTTTGAGAAAAACCGTTACGGGCTTTACGGAATGTCGGGAAATATCTGGGAGTGGTGTTCCGATTGGTATCGTTTTGACACGTATAAACAGAGAGCAAAAAGCGGAACGGTCGTTGAAAATCCGGTCGGGCCGTCGGCGGGCTTCGATCCGGCAGAAC
>DATGSL010000011.1:0-3135 GCA_035302665.1 Opitutales bacterium
GTCCCGCCCGGAATATTTTGCAGATCTTCAAATCCGTAGAGCTCGAAGGTCGGCATTTCGTTACCATCGTCCTGACCGGTAACATCCTCGAGCATATAATTGTAAAAATCGGCTATTCCGCCGCTTGATGATGCCCGCCCCCGGTAATAAAAGTAATCTTCGGTCCACCCTAGGGAATCCCAGATCCATCCGGTCGGCACAATCGTTTTACCAGGCGTCGCGAACCCATCAAAACTATATTGCCACTCAAAATACATCGGGCCATTGACGGCAGATCGGCGGATTTTGTGATCGAGTGTATAAAGCGAAGCCTTGTATCCGGGCGCAACGGTCAGGGAAAACTCTAAATACTCATCCCGATCAATCGCCTGCTGGCGGCCATCGACACCCTCCGGCACAGTCGAATAATTGAGAGCCGAAAATCCGTGATTCAACGTATAAACTCCAAGGTCTCCTCCGCGAACAATATTGCCTCCAAAAAGACCTTCCGCGACCGTCGATGGAGGCGCAGCAGGCTGCGTGCCGGGTTGACTAAGTAAATTGTATTCAAGAATCGGTTGGGCTTTTGCCGAAGTCGCAGCGAAAAATGGTGCCAAAGCCAAAACCATAAAAAGACTTCCGGTCATTCGGAAAAGCTTTCGCCCGATCCTTTCGGGTAAGGTAGGAGGTGAGGAGGTGGTAAGTAACTTCATGATATTTTAGTGCGCTCGGGTCGCTTTTAGGTTAAGGGTTTGAGTAAAGAGGTAAGTTCGTCAAAATATTCATTAAGAAGACTTTTTTCTAGACTTACTGTCAACATAAAGAATTTCCCCCAACAAGAATTTGCCGAATCTTTGCTCACTTTACGGCCGGATGATCGGTCATTCGGAGCCAGTCGGCGAGATAGATTTCATAAAGTGTGTCATCCTCCAAACGCAGAAGGACCTCATCGTTCGAAGTGAGCGCCGGACTCGTGTAATTGTGAGATCCGGTCAGGATAAAGCGCTTCCTCTGACGGCCCCGCCCTTTTTCAATAAGCATATATTTCGAATGAACATACGGAAATTCTAGTACCGAAACTCCCGCCCCACGTAAGATCAGCCCGACATTTCCACCAGTATTGGCGGGCTCAAAAATCACCCGAACATCGACACCTTTTTTCTGCAGTTCCGCAAGTTTGATCGCGATTCCAACACGGGCATTGCTCCAATAAGCCATCGCCACATGAACCGAATCCCCCGCCTCCAGCCCAATTTCCTCAAGAATCTCCACGATCGTATCCTTTTCTCCAGTCATGCCGTTTCCTGATTCCCGCGGAAAGAAGTAAGCCGCCGCCGTGGCTCCATCGTACACCTCGCGATAATAATCCAATTGATCGATCTCAAGATAAAGATCGTGCCAATAACGATCATACGCGTGATAAAGCCCCGGATCGTCACGGATAACGAGCAGATTGTTGTGCATTTGAGTCTGCAACAGCGTGAAATTTGCCGACGATTGGACAACAACGTTGCAGGAACCGTCGGAGAGTTTCGAAAAAAGAAAAAACTTATTGTGATTGATCCTGCCGCCATGACAGCCGCCCGGCTCTCCATTTTCATTCCTGCAAACCAGAACGCGTCCGCGCCGCATCGAATTTTTCAACCGCTCGACCGCCGGATAATCGCTTCCAATAATCAGGCGCACATCGACTCCCCGTTCATACGCTTCGAGAAAGGCATCAGCCATCGTCTCACGCGTCCAATTATAGATGCTGACCAAGACCTGAGAACCTGGCTCAGCCAGCGCAAGAAGTTCCTTAATCTTCGCTTCGAGCGTCAAATCGCTCTCTTTTCCTGTCGGTCCTGCCACAGAAAAAAAAGCTTCAACCGACGGTAGCGGCGGCCCGAGGTCGATGACCCGGAAAAAAGCCCGCGGATTTGCCGCAACAAAATCATACGCAAGTTCCTCGCCATCAGCATGCACCGGATAGCCTTTTACCGTTCGCCACGAATCAATCGAACTGGCTTCCTGCAACTCATACAAATGACAGGGAAACGTCGGCCAAGTGATCCGCATTTTTTCCGGCCTCTCCGAATCCTGCTCCAAACGGGGCGACGGTAGCCCGCCCGCCAGACCAAAAGTCAGCCCCAGATGCAGCAAAATAAACGGTATCAGGAAGCGTGACATCTCAAAAGATCAGCTTGCGTGCCGTCTCGCTGCCCGCGGTTCGGCCGAGGCACTCTCTTCTTCATCGGCTCCTGCGGACGAATCGGGAGCAACCAGGTATCGCCGGGCCAGTTTTGTAAATGAATCGACCTGATCGCGGCACCAGTTCTCATCGCGCCCGAGTTCTTTGGCAAGAATCTCCGCAACGGCCGGGGCAACTTCAATCGCCGCCCGTGCATCGTGCAAAAGCACCCGAACCCGCCGCGAAAGAACATCTTCAACCGTCCGCGCCATTTCAAAACGCGCCGCCCAAACAACCTGAACGGCTTCGAGCTCAATCTTCGGATGCATCCGGCGCTCCAATTCCGGCGATTCTTTTTTCAACTTCCGCAGCATTCCCGCATCACTCCCATAAAGTCCAAAAGGACCATCCTCCACAGATGAGGTCCATCCGTGAAGGCGTAAATCGTGAGTCTTGCAAACCCGCGGTTCCACCTCCGCAACTTTCTCCGCCTGATCGAGTACATCCGACGCCATCTGTCGATACGTCGTCCATTTTCCTCCGAGAATTGTCACCAGCCCTCCATCGGAAACATGAATGGTATGATCGCGAGAAAGAGCCGCAGTCGACCCACCTTTACCAACGGAAACAAGAGGACGAAGGCCCGAAAACGTGCTCAAAACGTCGCTCTTATCCGGCGCCTCTTTAAAATATTTTCCCGCATACTCCAAAAGATAATCGATCTCCTCCTCAAGAGGCCGCGGTTCAATCGATGTTTCATCAACAGCCAGATCGGTCGTTCCAAGAAGCGTCCTGCCTTGCCACGGCAACGCAAAAATGACCCGCCCATCTTCCGTTTTCGGAACCATCAAGGCATCCTCCCCAGGCAAAAATTCGCGCGGCAAAATCAAGTGGCTACCCTGACTCGCAACGAGCATCGGACGCGCATCGCTCGTTTCCATCTTCCGAATCCGATCACTGAAAACGCCGGCTGCGTTGATCACACA
>DATGSL010000012.1:0-2996 GCA_035302665.1 Opitutales bacterium
GGCCTTCACAAAAAAAACTACACCCACTTCACCTCGCCGATCCGACGCTATTCCGACCTGATCGTCCACCGTCTCTTCGAAGCCTACCTCGAGAAGTATCTCGGCGAGCCCGGCCTCAGCGGCAAGCTTCCGCATTACACACAGGGAGCGCTCGACAGCCTCGGCGACCATCTTTCGATCACCGAAGTCAACAGTGTTGAAGCCGAACGCGAACACGTGAAGCTGAAGCTGCTCGAATTCTTCGAACGCGAACTTACGAAAAAGAAACGTCAGAAATTCGACGCGGTTATCGCAGATGTCCGCAATCACGGAATGTTTGTCGAACTGACCGCCTCTCAAGCTTACGGACTGGTTCCAGTCTCCACCCTGCGCGACGACATGTACTTTTTAACACCCGACGGAAACGCCCTGAAAGGCCGCCGCACCAAGAAAACGTACGAAACCGGACAAATGATCCAGGTTCAGGTCGACCACGTCGACCGCTTCAAGCGCCAGATCGACTTCCGTCTCGCCTGATTCAGACCAACTGCGGGATAAAGGCCCTTCGGAAATGAACCCTTTGCTCTTCTTGTTGGTTCTCTTTTGCGCCAGCGCCCTCGGTGGAACCAGTCGTTTCCTGCTGACCGATGCGACGGAAAAACATTTCAAAAGCATTTTTCCAGCCGGAACGATGATCGTGAATGTGACCGGAGCCTTTCTCATCGGCTTGCTCTCAAAAGTCCCGTGGGAATCGTTTGGATCTCCAATCGCAAAAGATGTCCGCCTCTTGCTGATCACCGGTGCTCTCGGAGGATTTACGACCGTATCGGCCTTTTCTGTCCAAAACCTTCAGCTGATCGAAAATAAGTGTTGGTTTTCGGCCACGGCAAATATTCTCGGCACCTGCAGCCTCTGTTTTCTCGCAGTCTGGGGCGGAAAGTCTTCCCTCAACTTTCTTCTGTCGCTTTTTTGATGAAAACCGAATCGGAAGAGTCGAATAGCAAAAGATTTTCTGCCGCTTTATCGGTCGGTCTCGGCAGTGGTTTCGGCGGTATCGCCCGCTTTTCTTTGGAAACCGCACTCTCCCCGCTTTTCGACACTCCTTTTCCGTTCGCGATCTTACTTGTGAACGTGCTTGGATCGTTCGCGATCGGAATATTCGCAGCGATTACCCGGCTGAATCTAGTCGGTCAATATTTCCTAATTGCCGGGTTTTGCGGCGGATTCACGACCTTTTCGATGTTCAGTTTACAAACAGTCGATTTGGTTGAAGCTGGAAATCTAACCGCAGCCTTTGGAAATATCTTTGCGACCGTCTGTGGCGGAATTCTCGCAGCCTGGCTCGGCACGGGAATCGGCTCGATCCGAAACAAAAGTTAAAGTCGGTCAGCTTCCTTTAATTAATACGTTCCACACGAACCCGAACGAAAAACGCCTGACTCGTATCGGCCGCAAGTTCGATTTTCACCTCTTCCATTCCAGAACCGCCCTCAGCCGATACAATGATTTCGGGCTCTTCCGGTATCCACTCCGACCAAGCGATAAGATCGTTCGAACATTCGATGACATAGGCCAGATCCGCAGCTTCTGGTAAGCGGCGAAATCGATAGAAAAGGTTTTCAGAGAGAAAATCCAAGCGCGGAAGAAGAAGAAAATCTGGATTCCGGGGAATCAGCCCGAAGGCATAATTTAAGAGATTTGGAATCCCGACAGAAAACGGGTCGCTTTCAGGATCGGCAAACCCTTCAATCGCCCGCTCTTCTTCAGTAAAATGCTGAGTCTGCCAGGCCCCATACGTCCGTGCGAATACCGCCGTTATTGATACGTCTCCTTCCAACAGCAAATCGACCGGATTTTCATTTCCGGAAAGATCTCCTTCCCACCGGAGAAACTCAAAACCTTCATCAGAGATTGCAGTTAAAGTAACTTCCGAATTTTGATAATAATTCGACTGATCCGGATCACGCTCGACGATTCCGCCGCCGATCGTTTCGATCGTGAGCCCGTAACTTGGAGGCGCTCGATCGAGCGCGACAAAACGCACCGCATCCGCGATCAGGTATCCGCCGCCGCCCACTGGGGAGTCGAGCTTCACGAGGGCCATCCCCGCATCGAAACGGTAACTTCCGATCGAATTCCAGCGGCCGCCGTTTCCGGTCTGATCGACAGGAATTTTAGCGACTCCATCCGCGTGAACGATCGTATATTGCGCGACAGTTGCCTGGCTGGCACCCGCACTCCACCACGCGTAAACTTGATAATCTCCAGCGTAAGGCAAATCCGCCGACCACGAAGCCGCCCCATTCGAGCCGTCAACTTGGCGATAGCGAAAATTATTATTATAGCTATCGGCGGCCCCCGCCAGCTTCCATTGGGAGCCGGCATGGAAACCTGTTTGATCGTTGTCGATGATCAGACTTGATACCTCCTCTTCACAAAACTCTGCGGGAGCCTCTGCTGCGCGAAGAAAGAGCTGGGACGACCAACCGACGGTGCAATCCTCCCATTGAATCCGCCATATCAAGCTCGGTGTGATCGCCGGACAGCGCACAGGTCCTCCGACAACGCGGCCAATGCTGCCCAACGGTCGAGCCGCGCCCGCTATTGGAGAGTCGCACGGTTCCGGACCGCGGACGTTGAGTCCATTTTTCACACCGAACACCTCCACAAAGTCGCCGAGTGTAAAATCCCCCTGAGGAGCCGGATAATCATTGCGTTCCTCCGCAGCCTGAAGACTCGGGAACGGATCGTATCGCAGATATTCGAACGACCCGATTATCGCATTCGGGTCTCCATAATTTCGCCCGGGATGCGGGTCTGTGCCCGGGTCATCGATCGGAAGGTCTTTCTTAAGAGAACGTATCTCAAAATGCAGATGCGGTCCGGAAGCGGTCGCACCCGAAGTGCCGATAAAGCCAAGCAACTGCCCGCGCGTCACCTGATCGCCCGTTTTCCAAAGTTCGCCGGTCGTCGGATTTACCGCAAAAGCTTCCGCTTCCCGTCCAGGTTCATCCGGT
>DATGSL010000013.1:0-4709 GCA_035302665.1 Opitutales bacterium
GGATTGCCTTTTATCAAAGGAGGTCAACAATTGTTCTTTCCTCAATAAGCTTGTGATGCTTCAACGCTTCCCACTCAAACCAATCCTCCGACCCTTCGATTTTCCAAAAGCGATTCGCAACTTCAGGATGCGTCCGCGAACCCTTTTCAACCGTGGGATTTTCTGCGCAATCGCCTTCACGATCGTCGGGGGATGCGCGAAACCGGAGATTCACATCGAGCGCGAAGAGTATCCGCTGCCGGAAGATGTCGAAATCGCCGACATCGAGCCCGGCCGGCGCGGCGGCCTGTTCGTCTTGGCAAGTTCCACCGAACCGAAAACGTTCAATCCGCTTGTCTCCGAAGATTCTTACTCAAGCCAGGCGATCGGACAGTTTCTCTCCTCCTTGGTCTCCTACGACCTCGAAGAGGAAAAGGTGATGCCCCGACTCGCGCGCGAATGGGAGATCAGCGAAGACCGGAAAACTTTCACCCTTCATCTTCGCCGCGGCATCAAATGGAGCGACGGCCATCCCTTTTCAGCAGACGATGTCGTTTTTACCTTCGATGCCGTTTTCGACGAGCGTTATCCGAACCGCTACCAAGGACAGTACACGATCGGCGGCGAGCCGATGAAATACGAAAAACTCGACGAGCATACGGTTCGTTTTTCAACAGCCGTCCCCCACGCACCTTTTCTTTATGTTCTCGGTTTTGTGGCAATTATTCCGAAACATATTTTAGGCGATGCCTTCGAAAGCGGCGAACTTCAGCGCTCCTGGACGACCGAAACCGCTCTGCGAAATCCTCACGAACTTGTCGGAACCGGACCTTTCCGAGTCCGCTCGTTCCGACCGGGCGAAAGAATTGTTTACGAACCAAACCCGCATTACTGGCGCGCCGATAGCGATGGAACACGGCTGCCGTACATCGATCTTTTCATCAACCGCTTCGTCCAGGATCCGAACACCGAAATCGTCCTCTTCACAAGCGGGGAAACCGACGCCACTCTCATCGGTCCGACCAACCTGGTCGCTGCCGAAAAAAATGCGGATCTTCACGATTACACCATTTTTGAACGAGGTCCCGCTCCCGGAATTTCCTTTATGTGGTTCAACCAAAAGCCGGGCGTCAGCGAATCCGGCAGACCTTTCGTTGCGCCGCACAAACTGAAATGGTTTACCAACAAACATTTCCGCCAAGCTATTCTCTACGGATTCGATCGCCAGGGGCTTGTTGACAGTCTCCTTTTCGGACGCGGCGATCTGCTTCATTCGATCATCAGCCCGGCCAACCAACGTTTTTATAATCCGGATGTCCGCAAATATCCTTACGATCCGGAGCGGGCACGCGAATTACTCGAACAGGAAGGCTTCCGGCGAAATGCAAATGGCTGGCTCGAAGATGAGGACGGGAATCTGGTCGAATTTGAAATTCTCAGTCCCGAAGGTGGCGAATCAAATCCGCAAATCCTCTCCTCCTTCCGTCAAAATATGCTCGATCTCGGCATCCGGATCCGCGTCAGCTACCTCGACTTCGGAACGTTGATCGCGCGGGTCAGTCGGCATTTCGAATACGAAATGTCGATGATGGGATTCACCGGAAGTCCCGACCCGTCAGGCGGAAGCGCGATTTACCTAAGCTCGGGCCGGCTCCACCTTTGGAATCCTGAACAGCCCGAACCGGCTACCGAATGGGAAGCGCGCGTCGACGAACTCGTTCATGCCGCCGACCGCGAATTCGATCTGGAAAAACGAGTCGAATATGTGCACGAAATGCAGGCAGTTTTCAGCGAACAACTGCCTCTCCTTTATTTGGTCGTCTCAAATGGATATGTTGGCTTCAAGAACAGCTGGGAAAATGTAAAAATCCATACAATGGGCCAAATCTCTGGATGGGAACTCGACGAATACTGGAAGGAGGTCGATGAAGAATGACCGGATTTATCATTCGCCGACTACTGAGCGCGATTCCTCTTCTTTTTGCGGTCTCGGTTCTCGCATTTGTTTTAATCTCCATCGCACCGGGAGATATTCTCGACGTCGTGCGCGCACAACAAGATGTTCCGCCCGACTATATCGAGGAGCTGGAAAGGGAGTTCGGCCTCGATAAACCGTGGTATTTCCAATACGGCTTCTGGCTAAAAAACGCCCTTCAGGGAAACCTCGGTCATTCCTGGACGTATAAAATCCCGGTTGTCGATCTCCTGATGCAACGGGTTCCGGCAACGATCCTTCTCTCGCTGACATCGCTCCTCTTTGCCTGGTCGATCGCTATTCCGCTCGGCGTTCTGGCAGCGATTTACAAAGACTCGATCTTCGACCGGATCAGCTCGCTTTTTGCTTATGCCGCGCTCTCTTTGCCGGAATTTTTCCTCGCATTGCTCGCCGTGATGTTCGCGGCGAACACCGGGCTTTTCCCAGTCGGCGGACGGACCTCGATCGAGCACGAATTCCTGCCACTCGGCGCCAGAATCATCGATATTATTTATCATCTGATCCTGCCGACGATCGTCCTCGGAATCGGCGGGATCGCCAGCACTATGCGGATCATGCGGGCCAATTTTCTCGACAGCATCCGCGCCGAATACGTTACAACCGCACGGGCAAAGGGCGTGAAGGAAACTTGGATCATGTTCCGCCATGTTCTGCGAAACGCGATCAATCCGCTGGTGAGTGCCTCCGGTTTTGCCTTTGCCAGCCTGCTTTCGGGAGCGCTTCTCGTCGAAAATGTGATGAACTATCCCGGACTCGGACAACTCGTTTTCGAAGCGTTGATCCGTCAGGACCAATATGTCGTCGTCGGAGCCGTTCTGATGGGATCGTTTATGCTACTGATCGGAAATTTACTGGCAGATCTTCTTCTCGCCTGGATCGACCCGCGAATCCGCCTGGATAAAAACTGACCCTCGATGATTGTAGGAATTTTCAAAGAAGTCATTCGCCGCCCGGTCGGAGCGGTTTGCCTCGGCATTCTGGCATTCCTTTATTTTTGCACGATTTTCTCCCAGCCGATCGCTCCGTATCGGCCCGAAACACAAAATCTGCAAAGCGCTTACCATCCGCCGACCCGGATTCTTTTCAAAAACTGGCGTCCCCATGTCCAGGTTTATGAAAACGTCGATCCGTCGGCCGCGCGCTACGAACCGATTGAAGGCGAAACAGTCCCGATCCAGTTTTTCGCCCGTGGAAGCGAATACTGTTTCCTCGGTTTGATTCCGATGGAACGTCGGCTCTTTTCAGTCGAAAGCCCGCACAGAATTTATCTCCTCGGCAGCGACGGAACCGGACGGGATGTTTTTAGCCGCCTTCTTTACGGCGCACAGGTTTCGCTGAGTATCGGCTTTATCGGGATCATGATTACGATGACGCTCGGATTTCTCGTCGGAGGAATTGCCGGATATTTCGGCGGAGCGGTCGATTTTGGCGCGATGCGGATGGTCGAATTCATCATGGCGGTCCCGTCGCTTTACTTGCTGATCGCACTGCGCGGCGCGCTCGCAGATTATTTTGAATCGGGACAAATGTATCTGATGATCGTGATCATCCTCGCCTTTATCGGCTGGGCAGGAGCTGGCCGAATCATCCGCGGCATGTCGCTCTCGATCCGACAACAGCCGTTTGTTCTCGCAGCGGAAGTGATGGGACAATCGACGTGGAAAATTTTGTTCAAACACTTCCTTCCGAACCTCGCGAGCTACATCCTTGTCGCCGCAACACTCAGCATTCCCGGCTACATTCTCGCCGAAGCCGCTCTCAGCTTTCTCGGACTCGGAATCCAGGAACCGGGAGCCTCCTGGGGTCTAATGCTGAAACAAGCACAGGAGCTAAAAGTCTTCAGTCTCGGAATCTGGTGGTTGCTGACCCCTGGCGCAGCTATTTTTATAACGGTCATCGCATTCAACATGCTCGGCGATATCCTCCGCGACATCGTCGACCCGAAAATGAAAACCCAAACGAAATGAGCACCGATACAAACTCTCCTCTCCTCGACATCCGAAACCTCGAAATCTCCTTTCACGGCCGCGAACAGGTGACGAAAGCTGTCGACGGAATTTCTTTTTCGATCGAAAAAGGAGACACGGTTGCCGTTGTCGGCGAAAGCGGAAGTGGGAAAAGCGTGACCGCCCTTTCGATGACCCGCCTTCTCCCGCCCCCGCCCGTTTGCCAAATATCGGGCGAAATTTTGTTCGAAGGGCGGGATCTTTTGAAACTTCGCTCCTCCGAGTTGCGAAAAATCCGCGGAAAAGAAATCGCCTACGTCTTTCAAGAACCATCGACGTCACTGAACCCGGTTTTTACCGTCGGAAATCAGATCGCAGAAGTGATCCGCCTTCATCGTCCGGAAGTCAAAAACGTGCGCGAAGAAATCATTCGCGTCCTCGATCAAGTCCAGATTCGCGACGCCGCCAAGCGATACAAAGATTACCCGCATCAACTCAGCGGCGGGATGCAACAGCGGGTGATGATCGCCATGGCGCTCGCCTGCCACCCGAAATTGTTGATCGCCGACGAGCCGACGACGGCGCTCGATGTCACGATTCAAGCCCAGATCATGGATCTCCTGCGTCAATTGAAGGAAGAGCTCGGAATGTCGATTCTCCTTATCACGCACAACTTCGGAATCGTAAATGGATTTGCGGAGAAAGTGATCGTGATGTTCCGCGGGAAAGTTGTCGAAGCCGGGCCGACACAGGAAATTTTGTCAAATCCGCTGCATCCGTATACGAAG
>DATGSL010000014.1:0-4124 GCA_035302665.1 Opitutales bacterium
TGCTCGGCTTTTCTGGCGTTTCCGGCGATATGCGCTCCCTTTTGATTATCCCGAATAAGATTTACTTTCCGATCGAGCGAAATTTTTTAGTAAATCGGCGGTCGAGGGAATATCCTTGATAATTTGAGATGGATCGGGTCCGACACCGATATAGCGCAAGTTGGGAAGTTCACTCGGCCATTCGCTGCCATCGTAGGCGATCTCGAGCGTGCGCTGAAAACATCCGGCGACATATCGTTTCGCATTAAGCGGAAGATCGTCAAAAGAGCGGATTTTCGTCAAATCCTCGCTCCATCCCGGATAACGTTCGTAAACCGGCTCGAGCACCTGGTGAAGGGAAGCGCGGCGCGGAACATGTCGCAGGATATTTCCATCGGGATCCCGGTAGGAAGTACAAACGAGCAGATCGCCGTCCCAATCACCTTGATGAGTGAGAGCGTCGAGTTTGTTGAGCGCCATGCATTCGAAACCGGCGTAACGAAGCGCATCACCTTTTTCAACTGCATCGTACCAGCCGACCATTCGCTGACGGCCGGTCGAGGTTCCGAACTCGAGTTTTTGCAAAATCGGACTCAGCGGATGGGCTTGATCCATCTGCGTAATAAACGTGTGGGTTCCGACTTTCGTGTCGTAGGCTTTTGCCACGCCGATCGTGTGAATCGGCTGGATCGGAATACCGCCGGAAAGGAGAAATTCAGGCGTGTAGGTGTGCGAGGCTGTGACGTTTGGTGAAAAACCATGTCGCTTGTCGAGCCAATAAGATTGGCCAAATTCGCCGAGAATATATCGATCTTCCCTCAATGCTTGGAGGATCAGCTCGCGGACATCGCAGACATTTTCGCGGAGTTCATAACCGGCATCCCAATACGTTTCAACGAGCGCATCGAGATCGAGCGAAAAAGGCTCGTTTCCTTTAAAACGGCGGAAATCGAATTCCGATTCGGGGAAAACCCCGGCTGCGATGCTGTCGGCGTTGGCGCGCGTTTCAGCTTGCGTCAAAGTATCGAAAAACTGATCCCAGCTTTCTGCGTCGACTTGGCAGACGTGGCGGATCGTAGCAAGTGCGCGTTCGGCCCGCTGGTTCAATCGTTTGACGAAATCATCTTTCGGACCTTGGAATGCGCTGAAATAAATTTGCCACTGGCTCGTTTCATCGCTGTAGGTTGGGGAGATTCCGCGGGCGGTCGATCCGCGCGGTTCTTCTTTCAAAACCGTTACCCGGTAATGTTCCCAAGCGAGGTCGAGCAGACGATGGGGGAGATCGGAGAGCATCGTTCGCTCATCGATGGCGAGACGTCCGAGAATATTGTAGCCTCGTTTTTCGAGCGGACGGGCTTCCCACCAGACCTTTCGCGGATCGGCGACGACACCGCTTCCGAGAGCCAGATAGGAAACGTCTGTTTCGACGACTCCGGCCGGGAGAAGATTGAGCCTGAGACCGGCTGCGGTGTGTCCGGAGTTCGCACCTCCGTTAACCTTTAGGACCATCGCCACGCAATCGGGGCGTTGGGTACTCTGGCGCAGCTCCTCCGCAATTTCGGAAATGAGGCGCCCTTTGCCCTCGTCGCCCATGCTGATGCCGACGTCGGCGATGAGATTACTCGTAAAGGGAATCAAGGCCATAAAGAGTCATTCATTCCAAAGATTCGAGATAAAGACACGCAAAAAATCAGGCAAATGCCGGACCGGCACTTGGGCTTTCGAAAAAAGATCCGACGGATTTACAATTTTACGTCCGTTTGAGCCGCCGAAAGCCCTTGTCTCAGACCTTCTTTTAACTTAGTTTAAGATCTTCATCGGCAGTTTACTACTGTCGCAGCTTCTCTTTATCAAAGAAGGAAAAATTATGAGCGATCACATTTACAAATTAGTTACTCTCGTCGGATCATCCCCGGTCAGCAGCGATGACGCTGTCAAAAATGCGTTGGAGCGCGCCTCGAAGACCATCCGAAACATGCGCTGGTTTAAAGTTCTCGAAACCCGCGGCCACATCGAAGAAGGCAAGGTCGGACATTGGCAAGTGACGATCGAAATCGGCTTCACTCTCGAAAGCTGATCGTATCAATTTGCCGGGTTTATTTTTCTCGCGCACAATTTTTAAGCCGGTTCCTCAATGGAGCCGGCTTTTTCCGTTGATCCGTCGGACATTTCCGGCTTTTCTCTTTTCTCTTCACCGTTTGAACGGATTTCTGCATGAATATACACGAATATCAGGCTAAAGAACTTTTTAATGCCTACGGCATCCCTGTTCCTCAGGGTGCTGTCGCGACGTCTCCGGAGGAGTTTCCGGCGGCGCTCGAGAAACTGCCTCAGGGAACCATTGTGGTAAAATCACAGATCCACGCAGGCGGTCGCGGCAAAGGAACCTTTACCGACGGTTTTAAAGGCGGTGTCAAACTTGTCGACAGCCGCGAGGAAGCGAGCGATATCGCCCGCAAAATGCTCGGCAACACGCTCGTTACCGAACAGACCGGACCCGAAGGTCGGCTCGTGCAGACGGTTTACTTCACCGCTGCCAACGATATCGAGAAAGAATATTATCTTGCGATCGTCATGGATCGCGAATCGGCCAGCCCGATCGTGATCGCTTCGACCGAAGGAGGCGTCGATATCGAAACCGTCGCTGCCGAAACACCGGAGCGGATCATCAACACCGTCATCGATCCGACGATCGGTCTTCAGGCTTATCAAGCTCGCAAAATCGCTTTCGGACTCGGTTTCGAAGGAGAACAGGTTCGCCAGTTCACGAGACTTCTCGGGAATCTGTACCGCCTTTTCTGGGAAAAAGATGCTTCTCAGATGGAGATCAACCCGCTGATCACGACGCCCGAGGGTGATCTGGTTGCTCTCGATGCAAAAGCGAGTTTCGACGAGAACGCTCTCTTCCGTCAAAAGGATGTCGTCGCCTTCCGCGATCTCAACGAAGAGGATCCGAAAGAGGTTGAAGCTTCGAAATACGATCTCAATTACATCGCGCTCGACGGAAACATCGCATGTATGGTCAATGGTGCCGGACTCGCGATGGCGACGATGGATATCATCAAGCATTTCGGCGGCTCGCCGGCGAATTTCCTCGACGTCGGCGGTGGAGCCGAAGCCGATCAGGTGACGCAGGCATTTAAAATTATCCTCAGCGACACCAACGTAAAAGGGATTCTGGTCAATATTTTTGGCGGAATCATGAAGTGTGACACGATCGCAAACGGAATTATCGAAGCTGCAAAAGCAGTCGATCTCGACCGTCCGCTCGTCGTCCGTCTCGAAGGAACTAACGTTGAAGCCGGCAAAAAGCTCCTCAACGAAAGTGGACTCGACATTGTTCCGGCCGACAATTTGGCCGAAGCCGCCAAAAAGATCGTTGAATTGGTCGGTAAAGCTTAACGGAAACGATCTCCGAAAATTTCAAAGAAAGATTGATAAATGAGCGTCCTGGTAAATAAAAACTCCCGCATTCTCGTGCAGGGAATCACCGGAAAAGCCGGTTCCTATCATACCGAACAGTGCATGGAATACGGCACGAACGTCGTCGCCGGAGTCACTCCCGGCCGCGGTGGAAGCCAATTTAACGAAAAAGTTCCCGTCTTCAATACGGTCGAGGAGGCCGTTCAGCGGACAGGTGCCGATGTTTCGATGATTTTCGTTCCGCCTCCTTTTGCAGCTGATTCGATTCTCGAGGCGATCGACGCCGGGATCGAACTAGTCGTCTGCATCACGGAAGGAATTCCGGTCCGCGATATGGCACTGGTAAAAAAGAAGCTGGCGAATTCGAAAACCCGCCTCATCGGGCCGAATTGCCCGGGAATCATTACGCCCGGCGAGTGCAAAATCGGAATCATGCCCGGCTACATTCACAAGCCCGGTAAGGTTGGCGTCATTTCCCGCTCGGGAACATTGACTTACGAAGCTGTTTGGCAGCTCACGGAGCGCGGTCACGGTCAATCGACCTGTATCGGTATCGGCGGAGATCCGATCGGCGGCTTGAGCCACACCGATTGCCTCAAGTTGATGAACGAAGACCCGGACACCGAAGCGATTATCATGATCGGTGAAATCGGCGGAAACGCGGAAGAAGAAGCCGCAGCATACATCAAGGAACACGTTAAAAAGCCGATGGCTGCCTTCAT
>DATGSL010000015.1:0-7850 GCA_035302665.1 Opitutales bacterium
CCTGCAAGATTTTCTTTTCTCACCTGCACGCGCCCGAAGTCCGGTCAAAATTCTCTCCGGTGGAGAACGGAACCGCCTCCTCCTGGCCCGGCTCTTTACGCGTCCGGCCAATCTTCTTGTTCTGGACGAACCGACGAACGACCTCGACGCGGAAACATTGGAGCTTCTGGAAGCCCTTTTGGTTGAATATCAGGGCACATTACTGGTCGTCAGCCACGATCGTGCTTTCCTTAACAACGTCGCAACGAGCCTTTTCGTTTTTGAAAACGATGGCCGGATTATCGAATCGATCGGTGGATACGACGATTACGTCCGTTTGAAAGAGCGAACCGCGCCGCCGCAACTAGCTGCTTTAAAAACCGAAAAACAGGCGAAGCCGACGCGGCGCCCTGCCCGTCCGCGCCGGATGACGAATCGGGAACTCCGGGAATTGGAAAATCTGCCGGCTCAGATTGAAAAACTTGAGCAAAGACAGAAACAGATCGCCGAAGAACTCGCAGATCCGGCCCTCTATCAGGAGGGAGCGGAGGGGTTGACCGAAAAGCAGTCCGAACTTGAGGAAATCGAAAACGAACTGGCCGCAGCTTTCGACCGCTGGGAGGAACTGGAAACCTTACAGGCGGAATTGAGCGAATGATTTTACCCGGTGTTGACCGGCGGTTTTTCTTACGAATCAAAAAACGATCTCACCGCGGGCAGCTTTGATAAGAAAAATTCCGGTTAAGGCCGATCGTTCGACAAGACTGTCGATTTCAAGAAATTCACTTGAAGTATGGATCCCGCCGCCGCGAACTCCGAGACTGTCGACGGTCGGCAATCCGGCCGAAGCCAGGATATTTCCATCCGAACCACCTCCTGTTGTTCTCCAACCGAGTTTAAAACCGATCTCCCGCGCGCAAATCGCAAAAGCGTTGAGCATTTTCTCCAATTCCGGCGTCACCGGTTTTGGCGGTCGGCCAAAAGTACCTTGAAAGTCGATTTTTACGTCATGCTCCCGTGCGGTTTTCAGAGAAATGGCGCGCAACTCCGATTCGATCTCGTGCATCCGTTTCTCATTTTCCACACGCACATTCAGACCGCATGCGGCGCGATCGGGCACGATATTTAAAGCTCCGCCGCCGACGATACGCCCAATATTTACGATAACTCCATTTCGATGGTTCAGCGCATTCGCCTCGCGGATCCATTCCGCAAGAGCGACGATCCCATTTCGGCCTTCGGCAAAAGCTCGGCCGACATGAGCTGATTTTCCTTCCGAACGAACGGTAAAATTGCCTGTTCCCCAACGTCCGCTGACGAGATTTCCATCGGGTAAAGCCGGTTCGAAAGCGAGTCCGAACTGATGGCGCCCCGCCGCTTCCCGCAAATACGGTGCCGATCGTGGCGAGCCGATCTCTTCGTCCGGATTGAGAAAAACCTCCCAACCCATTTGGTCGCGCTCCGGCGAATTTTCCAAAACCGACAAGGCTTCGAGCATCACGACCAAACCACCTTTCATATCGGCAACACCGGGACCGATCAGGCGATTTCCATTTCTTGATACTTTCTGAAAGGGATGATCGGCTGGGAAAACCGTATCGAGATGTCCACTAAGCAAGACCTGAACTGGCGCATCCGGACGCAAAACCGCCCGAAGAGCCGGTCCGATCGGTCGTTCAACCTCGTTCCCCAGATCGTCAACCTCAACCACATCTGGCAGAACGATCCGTTCGACATCGGAAGTTAGGAGCTTCAATTCGGCTTGAAGGAGATCCGCCATTTCAGCAACGCCTTCGGAATTGTCGGTTCCCGAGTTTACGTTCGACCAAGTTTCCACCCGCGCGACAATCTCCGACTCCCGTTTTTGAAGCGAATCGATGAGTTGGCTGATCTCGCTCGGATGCATTTCTCAAAAATCCCCGGTTTGGTAAAATCTGTCAACCGGGTCGTGGGTCATTCGCCGATCCAACGCAATCCGAATTGAATCCAAAGCGGGATCGTGATCAGACTGATAAAAGAAGTCCAGAAAACGGCCCGGAGAGCTGTCGCGACATGTCCGCCGTAAAGTTTCGTTATAATAAGCGGAAAGGTTGCGGTCGGCATCGCTGCCTGAAGGACGATCACCCGCTTCAGTTCCTGTGAAACCGGCAGAACGACCGCAAGCAGCAAAAATAACAACGCGAAAACTCCGAGTCGTAGAAAAAGTGCTCCAAAAACCATCCGGCCGCCCCGTTTCGGATCAAATTCACCCAAATTATCCGCCATCATCGCACCGATTAGAAGAACGGCGAGCGGAATCGCCGAAACGCCGAGAAGGTTGATGCTCTTGGAGATAAATTCGGGAATGTAAGCCTGAAGTCCCGCATAATGGGCCAAGAGACCGGCAAAAACCGCGATCATCGGCGGATTGAAAGCCGACCGGAGCATTCGTCCCCCGGCTTTGCCCTGCAGAAGAGAAAGTCCGATCGTCCAGATCGAAATCTCAACTCCGAGATTGAAAAGAAAAAGAACCCCGAGCGTCTCCCGGTCAAAAAGCAAAAGCGTAAGCGGAATCGGGACATATCCGTAATTATAAATCCCGACAACGAAGCCGAAGGTCCGTCGGCGAACGGTTTCTTTCGCTCCGAAAAGCGGTCCCAACCAGTAAGCGATAAAGAGACCGCCGACGATCGTCAAAAACCCGATAATCGGGGCGACGATGACATTTTTCATCTCATTCAGCGCCGGGTTTCCCAGGAGTGAATCGAAAATCAAGGCGGGAATGAGCAAATTGATAACCACCTGCATCAGACTGTTATCCGCTTCCCCCGTCAGCCAATTCAGCCGACGGATCACTCCTCCGATCAACATGAGGAGGAAAACCGGCAGCGCCGCCCCTAAAACTATCGAATATTCATTCATAACCGAAAATCTGATACGCTCCCTTCAATCAGACGCATTAGCTCAAAAGGAGTTCACACTCCGGCCGAGGAGAAATGTAAAATCGATCGCGCAATCTCCTACAATGCGGAGCACGCAAGACCGATTCATCCCGCTATAATTAAGGTCGTTTCGAAAAATGTGCACACTCGAATCGGCGGGGCTACCGTTTCGCAATTGGACACGCCATTTCCGATCTTCCCCAAAGCAGGATGACCATCCTCATCTGGCAAGAGCTTGTTCTACGAACTATCCTTGCGCGCGGCCAGTGAATTCACCGCTCGGCTCGGAAACCGATCCTTCGACAGACGGATCGTCCTCAGCTGGCGATTGAACCGGAGGTTCTGTCAAATCGGCTGAAGGTGACTCCGGCTCAACGGTTTCGGACTCGTTTGACTCCGATTCGTCAACAGCTTCGGCTGTGGAACCCTCCGATGGTGACTCCGCCGTTTCCGCCGGTTTTTCTGAGCTTTTCTCCTCCGCTGCGGGAGACTTCGCTTTCGGTTGATTTTCCGGCTCCGACTCGGCCTTTTTCTGTGGTTCCGTCCGGGTTGGCAACTCGGAAACCGGATGCACCAAAAGCCGGCCATCCGAATATTCCGTCACGTAACCTTCTGAAACGAGCCACCGCAAATCGAGGTGAAGGCGCTTTAGTTTTTCCTCTTCTTCGGCTGTCGGCTTCGTATCGCTCTCAGCTGCCGGTGTTGGGATACCGAGCATCTTTTCGGAAAGGTCTTTTGCGTAAATCAGCTCATTTTTCTCCAAAAACCGGATCAGATCGCCGATCGTTTCGGAGAAAACCTGATCGGGCCGACGATATTGTCGTTTGGCAGCGCAAACATAGGAGATCCCGCGCGATCCTTTTTTATAGATGAAGAAATGCTGGCGGCGGAGGCGTCCGCGAAGGCTGTTCGCCGTATCAAGCGGAAATCTCCGTTGATAATCGATGTACGCTAAAAGATAAGGCCGGATCGCCGGATCGGTGATTTTATCGAGTTCCTTACCCAAAAAGCGGACATTTTTCGTAGCGCGAACCACTTCGTTTTTCTTGTGCTGGAGCAAATACGCGCGCGCATCCTCAGGCGTTTCCAAGACGGTTTCCTCGCCGATAATCTTGTAGCGATTCTGCTTCGTCATGCTTTGCATCCATTTTTCGATCTCCTCCTCATCGGCGACCGTCTCGATGCTCGCCCGGAAATTCTCGATCGGCATTTCAGGAAAATGCTCCTGATGGTATTGCAAAAGAGTTGTCTGATAACGGTGGTAATTCGGCGGGCCAAGAAAATCGCCGGTCAATGTGCAGCGGGCAATAAACTGGAAGTTTCCTTTCGGAGGCTCCGCATCGACCTCCTCGATTTCAAAAAACCGGTCGAGGTGCGTCCGGACAACATGATCGACTGCTGCCTCCTCGGAGGTAAAGGGAACGCCGTCCGGAACTGCCTGAAAAAGTTTCGTTCCCGGATCCTGTTTGAAACGGAAACTAACGTGGAAGCGATCGTTTTTCTCGAGGATGAGGCGCGCCACTTCGAAAAGCTCGTAGGTGCGGATCGATTGGCGCATCGCCTTAGTCAGAGTTTCTAAAACCGGTTCGTCGGGAAAAAGCTGGATCTCAAAGGGATTCTCCCGGAGCAAAACCGCACCTGGTGCTTCCTGACGCCGCTGGTCGCGACCGCGTCGGGGCGGTCTGCCTCCCCCACTTCGCGGTTCATTCCGGTGGCCTCCGTGCGAACGCATCTCCTTCGTGCCTGCCGGACGACGGTCGGGCCGCCGTTCGCGTCTACCACCGCCACTTCTGCCCGATTCTTCCTTCCGAACCGGAGGTGCAGCAGATTCGCTCCAATTTGCAGCGAAGTTGAAGTCGCGGAGTGCGGTGAGATCGAGTTCGTCCGAACCTTTTTGTTTTTGATCACCTTTGTCGGTGCGCTTATCCATGGATTTTACCGTAAGGAGGGGTTGCGTTTTGGCGAAAAAAAGAGAATAAGTGAAGCCAAGTCTCCAAGTTGCGATAAACGGCGAAGGAAGCAAGCGCAATATCGAACTTCGACTCGATATTCATCTTTCCGTTAAAATCGCATTTTTGAAAATTTTTGTTGCATTTCCTGGAAAACAATCTTCCATGAATCCTTTCCAAGCTCAGGTGGTGGAATTGGTAGACACGTACGCTTGAGGGGCGTATGCCGCAAGGCATAGGGGTTCGAGTCCCCTCCTGAGCACCATTTTCAAAAAGTGAATTCTCAAAAAGAATTCGCTTTTTTTGTGTACATTTAAATCGAGGGAATCCGGATCGTTTCGTGCGCCCCCTACATTCCCCAAAAGGCGTATTCTTCCAAAACCACCGGATCGTTTTCCTCGGCCCTGGCCTCGGCCAAAAATTGTGCAGCCTTTTCCGGTGCCAGCCGATGGATCGCCCAAATCGCATGAACGCGGACCATTGCCAGATCATGAGTAACGAGCGAAATCAGGTGCGGGATCACGGCCGCGATCTCCGCCTCTGAATCGGGTCCAGGAAAATCGCGGAGATTACCCGCAACGATCGCTGCATTACGGAGAAGTCCGCGCCACTTCAGACGCTTGATCGGCGTTTTTGCGAAAATCCGACTGAAATCCTCCTGCTTCATCGTCAGAATCTCGGGAAGGGTCAATTCCGCCAAATCGTAGCGCTCCGTCATCAGCAGCCGACGTCCCGCCTGGGCGAAACGATTCCACGGACAGACATCGAGACAGATATCGCAGCCGAAAATCCGATTCCCGATTTTTGCGCGGAGCTCCCGGGGAATGATCCCTTTGTTTTCGATTGTCTGATACGAAATACAAAGCCGCGCGTCGACGATTCCGTTTTGAACGATCGCCTTCGTCGGGCACGCGTCGATGCAGCGCGTGCAGCTGCCGCAAAGAAGTCCGACCTCCGCCGCCGGACGAGGCAGTTCATTTTTCCGATTCTCAAGTGCCCGATCGGGTTGAAATCGGTGCCGAACGAGAATGGCGGCTAAAAGCAGCCAGTTTCCGTGCGTGCGCGAGATCAACATTCCGTTTTTGCCCTGCCAACCGAGGCCGGCCCGTGCCGCCCATCCGCGCTCCATCAACGGACCGGTGTCTGTATAATAACGGTAATCGCGGTCGCCGAGGCCGTATTCGGTTTCTAAAAGTTTGCCAGCATCGATCAGAGCCTTTTTGAGCGTGTCGTGATAATCGTGATAAAGCGCATATTTCGCCCATCGCTCCTGATGCCGAGCCGGTTCATCTTCATCGGGCAGATAATTGATTCCCAGGAGAATGATCGTTTCGACTCCGGGAAGAACTTCGTCCGGATCGACCCGCTTTTCGAACGATCGGTCGATCCAATGCATGTCAGCTCGCTGTCCGCTTTCCAGCCACTCGGAATACCGGTCGCGATAATCAGCGCGCACCTCGCCCGCTTCGGCAAACCGAACCTCATCAAAACCGAGAGTTCGGAGCTTTTCGCGAAAATCTTCCTGATCGGCAGACATGATTCTAAGCAAGCTTATCCCGATTTCGGCGCAAGTGGAAAACTTTTTCAGTTGCCGACCTTTCTTTTACGGACATGCGGAAAAACGAATCGATGCTCTTCGAAAAACTGTTCGTCGGCTGATCTTGACACCCTTTGGGCAAATGTTCTACCTATGCCTGCTTTCCGAGAGGCGTATTAACTCGTTTTAACTTGTCTTCCAGCAATTCCAATTCCAGCCGAATCGCTTCATTTATAAGGATCTTCGGCGTCGTTCTGTCTCTTTATCTCTTCATTGTCGGCATCACCGGGCTTGGAGAAGCCTTCAAGATGTTCGGCGGAGATTTTGCGGACAAAATCCTTTCGGCAACGAGCAATCCGGTAGCGGCTCTCTTTATGGGTATTCTCGCTACCTCGATTGTGCAAAGTTCCTCAACTTCGACATCGATTGTCGTCGGTATGATAGCCGGAGGAGTTTTACCTCTGCCGTCAGCCGTGGCAATGATCATGGGAGCAAATATCGGGACGACCATTACCGCAATGATGGTCTCCTTCGGACATATTCGGCGTCCTTACGAATTCAGAAGAGCCTATTCAGCCGCCTCCCTGCACCTGGTTTTTAACCTCCTCGCAGTCGCCATCCTTTTTCCACTGGAGATTACCACCGGATTTTTGACGAATCTCGCGACCATCGCTCAGGAGATGTTCTCCGGTGTCGGTGGAATGACGGTCAGCAATCCACTTCAGGCTGCGACCGGTCCGATGGTCAATCTTTTGAAATGGGTCGTCTTTGACAATGCCATCGCGATGCTGATTGTCACGATTCTCCTGACCTATGCGACGC
Organism: Opitutales bacterium; assembly: GCA_035302665.1. Classification (GTDB taxonomy): domain Bacteria; phylum Verrucomicrobiota; class Verrucomicrobiia; order Opitutales; family T3Sed10-336; genus DATGSL01. The sequence continues at coordinate 7,209 of DATGSL010000015.1, forward strand.
TGATCAGTATTGTAAAGTTGCTGCAAAGTCTGGTCCTGACGAAAGTCGAAACCTTTTTTGACCGTTTCCTTTTTCTTAACTGGCGCCGTGCGATGTCGTTCGGATTTCTTTTAACAGTGGCTGTTCAAAGCAGCTCGATTCCGACAACTCTTGCCATTCCATTGACCGCCTCCGGATTATTGCGGCTCAGCCAGATTTACCCGTTTAATCTCGGTGCGAATGTCGGAACAACGATTACGGCCTGTCTTGCTGCTCTCGCAACCGGTCAGGATCTGCCGGTCGTTGTTGCTTTCGCCCATGTCCTTTTCAATATTCTCGGCATTCTTTTCGTCTGGTGCATTCCTCCGATTCGAAAAATACCGCTGGCGGGAGCCATCTGGCTCGGCCGAACCGGTAGCCGCAAAAAGATGACACCGGTTCTCATTTTCGTCGGGATTTACTTTCTGATCCCTCTTATTATGATCCTCCTTTTTAGTTAGCATCATGTGGAAAACCATCCGTAGCCTCTTTCATAAAGACGATCTCTATACTCAGGCTCTCCATGAGTCCTACACGATGCTCGATATGGACCTGGAAATGTTCGAGGCATCGGTTGAAGCACTTCGCCGCTCTCCGGACTCCGACGTCCCCATCGACATCTAC
>DATGSL010000016.1:0-4771 GCA_035302665.1 Opitutales bacterium
TGGCGTTGCATTTATTGCTCGAAGAGGCCGGCGGTCCACTCACCAAGCAACAATTCGAACTCGTCGGAACGGCAAAAGAGGATTCCGAACGTCTACTCCGCACACTGAACAATTTGCTCGATCTCACCCGCCTCGAAGAAAGCGCGCCGGAGCTCAATCATTCAATCTGCACCGTCGAGGAACTCGTCACAGCCATCGCTGATCAACAAAATAACCTCAACCTGAAAATCGAGATCGAAAACGACCTGCCTTCCCTTTTTATCGATCGAGAAAAAATCGACCACGTTTTTTCAAATTTCCTAACGAACGCTCGAAAACACTCAAATGACGACGATCCAGTTATCATCCGCGCCCAAAAGCTGCTCGATGACCAAATCCGGATCAGTATCATCGATCGCGGACCGGGCATCTCAAACGAGCACCAGGAACGGATTTTTGAAAAATTTTACCGCGTTCCCGGTCAGGCCAGCACAGGCGCTGGTCTGGGACTTTCGATTGCCCGCGAAATTGCCCTTCTGCATCGAGGAAATGTCGGAGTGATCTCGGAACCGGGCAACGGATGCGAATTCTTTATCGATCTTCCAGCTGCCCACGAAGATTCCATGGTCGCTTAAGAGATGAGCCTCGGGTCTTGTTGAGGTGATTCGAAACTCAATCAAGTCCAGTCGGAAAAACTTCCGGACGTCGGCCGAATTCCGACCGGTCGATCGACGATTTCCTTTAAAACAAACGCTCGCCGCAGATCCGGAGCGGTCGCGAGATCAGAGAGGACTTGATCGCGAATGGAGCCGCGCCGCCGAACTTCCGGTTGAACAACCTCTACTCTCTTGCGATCTTGCGCCTTCCTCTGCCGCAAAGCTTTTTCCCGTTCGCGCTGGGCTCGCCGCAGCCGCTCTTGTTCCTTTCGGAGCTCCTCCAACAAATCTTCCTGAGGCTCGAAAAACTCCACTTCCTCCACAGGAGATGGTTCAATCGGTACCGGTTGCGGCTGCGGAGCGAAAGGCCACTCTTGAGCCGGTTGTGGCCTCACGGGCGGAGGAATTTCTCTTGCCGGACGCTCCTCCTGAAGCGGTTGGCCTTGTTGACGCGCAACAATCTTCCTCCGGATCTCCTCGCGGATCCGTTCCGCCTCAGCATCAGCTTCGGGAGCTCCCGGAGGCGGTTTCCCCTCATCCGGATTCTTCATGAAGGTGTTCTGAATCCAAAAGAGAAGCACAACCGCAATCGGGAAGAGCCAATCAATATTGTCCAGAACCCAATCCATTCCTTTTCCTTTTCAATAAATGAACCGTCTTCGGTCCCTCTGTCGAATCAGACTTCGTCCTCTCCCTTTTTGTCCGGATCGGCGATCGACTTCCGCATATCGGTATCGGCCTGAATATTCATATAACGCTGATAATCCATCACTCCGAGATTTCCGCTCCGGAAGGCTTCCGCCATTGCAAGCGGAACCTGCGCTTGGGCTTCGACGACTTTCGCCTGCATTTCCTGCACGCGCGCCCGCATTTCCTGCTCATGCGCGACAGCCGCCGCGCGCCGAATTTCAGCCTGGGCCTGCGCCATATTTTTGTTCGCCTCCGCCTGAGCGACCTGAAGCTGAGCTCCGACGTTCTCCCCTACATCAACATCAGCGATATCGATCGAAAGAATTTCAAAAGCCGTGCCAACATCAAGACCGCGCTGCAAAACTACTTTCGAAATCGCATCGGGACTTTCCAAAACTGCCTTATAAGAATTCGCCGAACCGATCGTCGTCACAATCCCCTCACCGACACGCGCGATGATCGTCTCCTCTTTAGCCCCTCCGACAAAACGATCGAGATTGGAACGGACCGTGACACGCGCCCGAACCTTTACCTGAATCCCATCTTTCGCAACTCCGTCGATCGTCGCCCGGCCTTTTTCCGGATTCGGACAATCGATCACCTTTGGATCGACCGAAGTTTGCACCGCCTGAAGAACCGATTTCCCACTCCCCTTCGTCGCAAGGTCAATGGCCGAGGCGCGGGTAAAATCGAGCGGAATCCCGGCCTTCATTGCAGCAATCAAAGCCTGAACCGTCGGAATCACATTTCCTCCAGCAAGATAATGGGCCTCCAATTCGTCGGTCGTGAGATTGATCCCCGCTTTTTTTGCAATTATCCGCGCATCAACAACCATCCCATAGGGAACCTGTCGCAGCCGCATCGCAACCAAGGTCGGAACCCCAACAAAAGCTCCTGCAAGCCACGCCCGAAGCCAGACCGTAAAAAAGGAGACGAAGATCCCAAGGAGAACCAGGAGAATAAGGCCCAATACGATGAGCGCGATCAGCATGAAATTGAGTTCCATAGTAGTATCCGTCGTTTAGAAATTGAATATGCTGGCAGCCGTAGCGAGGTCGAACGCGAAAGCCTAGAAGTTAGGGAAACTAAAAAGCGACTTGCCAAAGATAGCCATAATAAAATACGGCCGATTGGTAAATTTTTGGATACCGAGAAGCGATCACCGCTTTTTCACGCGAACCCGAAACGTATCGAAATCGACAACCGTAACCGGTGTTCCTTTCTCAAGCATTCCACTCACCGAAAATGCTTCATATTTTTGATCGCCAATTAGAACAACTCCCGTCGGAACAAGAGCAGTCAACGTTTCTCCCTCCGCCCCAACAATGTCTTGCGTCGCCAGCGGCGCCTGACTCGTCGAATCGATCGCACTGCTCAAAAATAAACGCCGTCCAAAACGTGTGCGCGGCAGCAACTTGAGCTCAACATAAAGCGTTCCTCCCAAAATGATGAGACCAACAAGAACAGCGGCCAACCCAACATGTATTTCGTATTCGTAAAAAGTCAGCGCCCATGACCCCAGAATCGCGAGACCACCGAACAACCCCAAAATTCCCCCGGGCACAATCAACTCAAATGAGATGAGCAATACGCCAACAATAAAAAGAGCGATGATCGTGGTTAACATAAGAATAAATGAGCCGGTTTAAAACCGCCCGCGCCTAAAAGCAGAAACCCCGAGATCATTTTCAACTTTCGACACTTATTTTCACCTCGATTTCCGCCGTATTTGCAACTCAAAGTTGCTGACTTTCCTCACTTCAACCTCATCTCCGCGTTGCGCCGATCCATAGTCGAGCCTCGCTTGGTAACGTTTTCCATCGATCTCAATCTCCCCCGATGGATAAAGATCGGTCACGGCAATTCCGACCGCACCGACAGCTACACCCTCCTTTTCCGCGCTCAACGCATCCGATTGACTCGTACCGGCGATTCCCGCATCGAGAATCATTTTATCCCAAAACCACGATCGCGGCAGAAAACGCGCAACGGCCAACATCCCGATGATTGCCAGTAATAGACCGACTGCGAGATTGACAACCGGCCGGACGAAGAGGTCAGGCGTCAACTCGAAAGCATCGCCCGGCCAAATATCGGCCATTCCCCAAAGCAGGGCTCCGATCATTAAAACAACTCCCAGGACCGCAGGGAATATCAGCCCGGGAAGCAAAAAAAGCTCGACCAAAATCAATAAAATCCCGACGAGGAAAATGAGTAACGGCTCCATACCGGACAATCCGGCCAAATGATGTCCAAAAAAAACAAGCGCCAGAAGAACAATACCCGCTCCTCCGATAAAGCCGAAACCGGGCGTCTTGATCTCAACAAAAAGGCACAACAAGCCGACCCCAAGCAAAAGTGGGCTGATAGCCGTCAACCACCGCGCCAGCTCCTCCGACCAAGTCGGGACAAAGCGATCAATCGTATAGCCTCCTTTGCCAAATTTCTCGATAAAAAGTTCCTCCAAACTGGCGGCGATCCCATCTCCAAAAAGCCGCTCGTCCGATTCACCATATCGCTCCACCGCCTTTGAAGCCGTCAAAGTGAGCAATTCGCCCTTCGGTTTGATAACCGTTCCATCGATCTCCAACTCATAATCGGAGTCCATCATCGCCCTCAAAACTTCGGTCCGATAAGGAACTCCTTCGGTAAACGACTCCATCCGGGCCGTGAGATAACTCATCAACTTGAGCTTCATTGTCTCCGGAATATCCTCCCCAGTAGCGGAAACTGGAGCGGCAGCCCCGATAATTCCCCGAGGTGCATACCAAATCTCATTCGTCGCTGCAGAAATAAAAGCTCCTGCCGATATCGCCTCCGTATTCACGTAAGTGATCGTTCTTCCGTCAAAGCGACTCAACATCTCCATGATATCGAGCGTCACATCGAGCCTCCCGCCCGGCGTATCCATTTCGAGGACCAGTACATCGGCGCCAAGCTCGATCGCTTCCTTCATTCCCCGGCGCAGAACAAAAAGCAAAGCCGGTCCGATTTCACCTTCGATCGGAATTAGGTAAACAGAAACGTTACGATCTTCCGGAGCGTTTGATGTGGGAAGATCGATGCCACTGACGGAAGGAATATCTTCGGCTTCCGGTACGATTGATTCCTGCGGTTCTGCAGAAATAAAAGTTGCTGCCAGAATCAACCAACGAAAAAGAAATGCGTTCAGCCGCATAATAAAAAGACCGAGAGTGAGTTATTCAAAATAAAGATGCAAGATTCTCCTCATCTGGCAACCCAGCTGATTCTGGATTTATCTTTTTGTAGTTCTTCGTACACAAGAAGGCCCGGGTTGCCTGATGCGGCAACTCCGGGCCATAATCCCTGGCGATAACCTACTCTCACAAGACCTTGCGTCTCACTACCATCGGCAATTGAAGGCTTAACGGCCGTGTTCGGGATGGGAACGGGTGGATCCCTTCAATCTATCGTCACCAGGAAAA
>DATGSL010000017.1:0-9736 GCA_035302665.1 Opitutales bacterium
TGCAAAATCACGGTAAGCGATCTGCCGGATAAACCGGGGACAGCTGCCGATATTTTTAAAGCACTTTCGGATGAGGAGATTCTTGTCGACATGATCATTCAGAACGTCGGTCGCGGCGGTGTGGCGAATCTGACGTTTACGGTCTCGCGCGAGGATGCGGAAAGATCGCGAGCGGCGGCTCAATCTGTTCTCGAAAAGATCGGCGAAGGAAACGTCGATGTTGCGGAAGGAATTGCAAAACTTTCAGTCGTCGGTGTTGGAATGCGAAGCCATTCGGGCGTTGCGGCGACTCTTTTTCAGACTCTGGCTGATAATCATATAAATATCGGGATGATCAGCACTTCGGAAATAAAAATTTCGGTCGTGATTGATCTCGAACGTGCGGATGAAGCGCTGAGGCTCGTGCACGAAGCTTATAATCTGTAAGGTTTTCCCATGTTTATCAGCACCCGCGGAGAGACAAGACCGTTTACGTTCAGCGAGGCCGTTTCGGTTGGACTTGCTCCGGATGGCGGTCTGTTTTTGCCAAAAAAGCTTCCGAGCATCGCTGAAAAACTTCCGGAGTGGGAAAAACTTCCGTACGCCGAGCTTTGTTTCGAGTTTCTGAAGCTTTTTGCGGATGATATTGGTGAAGAAACGCTCCGTTCGATTGTGGAACGATCATATCAGAAATTCGATCATCCGGATGTGGCGCCGTTGGTGCGGCTCGACGAGAATCTTTTCGTTCTCGAGCTTTTCCATGGGCCGACGTTGGCCTTCAAGGATTTTGCGCTTCAGCTGCTCGGCAATCTTTACGAAGAACAGATTCGCCGGACCGGCCGTCCGATCAACGTTCTCGGGGCAACTTCCGGGGATACCGGAGCGGCGGCGATTCATGGACTTCTTGGAAAAGAGGGCGTGAATATTTTCATCCTTTATCCGAACGGGCGGGTCTCGCCGCTTCAGGAGCGGCAGATGACCTGTACGGGGGCATCGAATGTTTTTCCGTTGGCGATTGAAGGAACATTCGACGACGCTCAGGCGGTTTTGAAGGAGGTTTTCGGCGACGCGGATTTTAGCGAAAAGTTTGCGATTTCCGCGATCAATTCGATCAATCTCGCGCGGATTCTCGCGCAATGCGTTTACTATCTTTATGCCTATTTCCGGGTTCCGCAGGAGAAACGGGAAAAGATCGAGTTCGTTGTTCCGACCGGAAATTTTGGCAATATCTTTGCTGGTTGGCTGACGGCGAAAATGGGTTTGCCGGTTCGCAGTTTTAAAATTGCGACGAATCAGAACGATATTCTGTATCGACTTTTCACGACCGGCCGTTACGAAACCGGAGAAGTTCGTCCCAGTCTAGCGCCCTCGATGGATATTCAGGTGGCGTCGAATTTTGAGCGGTTTCTTTATTATGCGGTTGATGAGGATTCCGATCGTGTACGGGAAATCATGGAAACTTTGAGAAAGGGTGGCGATTTCGTTTTCTCAGAGTTTGAATCCGGACATTTCCGCGCTACGCGGATGACCGATGAGGAAATTCCCGGCGCGATTCGTGATCTGCAAAAACAATACGATTATCTCGCTGATCCTCATACGGTTTGTGCTTTCAAGGAAATCGATCCTGACCGGACCAGCATCGTCTTATCGACGGCCAGTCCGGCGAAATTTCCCGAAACGATTGTCGATGCAGTTGGAAGCGAGCCGACACATCCGACGTTGGAGGCATTGAAGGATCTTGAAATTAAGAAGTACGAAGTTCCGGCACGCCTTTCCGCGGTTCGGGACTTTATTTCGTCCAAAGCTGCTCGCTGAGTTGCGGTAAAATCCTTTGGCGGAGCTGAAGGCGTTGTTGCAAAGTGAAGGTGAGAACCTTACCTTTCGAGCGACGCCCCGAGGTGGTGCGGATGAAATGGACGCACCATGAGCGACGGTAAAGGATGATGGCGAAAAGCGAAAATCGAAAAAGAAAAGGAAAATCGGAAAAGGCCTATCCGTTCCGATCGGGAAAGTGGGCCCTTCTGATTTTTCTGGCGCTATTGCCGGTTGGATTGCTCGGATTGATTGCGTTTCGGATCGGGAGCGATGCGATGAGGGAGCTCGTCGCGGCGAATAATTTGGCTGCGGCTCGCGGTGCTGCCGATATTGTGAATGAAAGTCTTCAGCGCCGCCTAAAATTTGAGCTTTCATTGGCGGAAACGCCGACGTTTATCGAAGCTGTTGTGGCGAGGGATGAGGCGACGCTGGAGCGGTTTCTACGTCATGTGACCCGGATCAACGAACCGATTTTTCGTTCGTCGGTTTATGATTCGGAAGGAATTCTTTTGAGTGATTTTCCGCATGTTTTGGAAGCTGTGAGCCGTGATTTTACCGATACGGACTGGTATCAAGGCGTATCCGAATCTTGGGAGCCAAGTGTAACCGGAGTTCATCGGTTTATCGGCGATCCGGACATTGGGTTGATTGCGATTGCGGTACCGATTTTTCAGGAGGCGGCGGTGGTTGGGATTCTTCTCCATCAATATCGGTTGGGGAATATCGGGGAGAATTTGCGTTATTTTAATATCGGAGAAAGAGGCACCTCATTTTTGCTCGATCCGGAGGGAAATGTAGCTGCCCACTCGGAACTCGATCCGGAAGCCGAAATTTATTCGGATTATGCCTCTCTTCCGGTTGTTCGGCGCGCTCTTCGCGGGCAACCTTTTACGGGTGAATACAGGAATCCGCGGTCCGAAGAATGGAGTATCGCGACTTTTTGGCCTTTTGAGATTTCGGGACAATATTGGGTTGTGGTGGCGGAGCAGCCGTTGGCCGATGCTTATTCGCCGATCCGGCGGATCGCTTTGCATATCGGAGCGGCCGGGGTGATTTTAGCATTGATGGCGGTGGCGGTGGTGGTGGTTCTTTGGCGGACGAGCGAGCGGAACCGTTATTTGAACAAGGCGCTTGAAGTTCGAAATCGATCGTTGCAAAAACTGACGTCGGATCTCGAACGTTCCAATAAAGAGTTGGAAGAATTTGCGTATGTTGCGTCGCATGATTTGCAGGAACCGCTTCGGATGGTCGCGAGTTATACGCAATTGCTTGCGAGCCGTTATCGGGGACAACTCGATGAGACAGCGGACAAATTCATTCATTATGCGGTTGATGGCGCCAAACGGATGCAGCAGTTGATCGAGGATCTGTTGAAATACTCGCGTGTCGGAACGCAGCGAAAACCGTTTGAGCCGGTTTCGTTTACAAAGATTTTTGAGCAGGTGCTTTCGAACCTGAAGATCGCGATTTCCGAAACCGATGCGGAGGTTACAGCGGATGAATTGCCGGTTTTGATGGCCGATCCGACGCAGATGGTTCAGCTTTTCCAGAATCTGATCGGGAATGCGATCAAGTTTCGGGGAGAGGAAGCGCCGCGAATTCATGTGTCGGCGCATCAGGAAGGCGAAGCGTGGATTTTTTCGGTTCGGGATAATGGAATCGGTATTGATCCTGAGGATCACGAACGGATTTTTTTGATATCGCAACGTCTGCCGAGCGAACGTTCCGTATCCGGATCGGGTCTCGGGTTGCCGTTGTGTAAAAAGATAGTTGAACGGCATGGCGGCAGGATGTGGCTCGAATCGGAGAAGGGGAGCGGATCGACTTTCTACTTTACGATTCCAGCCGAAGAGGATACATTGACGTAGGAATCGCAGCGCGTCAGAAGCCGGTTTGAGGAGACGGAGCAGGAAGTTTTTGCCGGAGCTGCGACACTTTCCGATGTAGAAAGGAAATGCCACTGGATAAGGAGACGTTTTTACAGGAATCGATTGATGAAGATCGGAAGATCAGCGTTCTTTTGATTGAGGATAACCCCGGAGATGCGCTTCTGATGCAGGAGTGGGTCAACGAAATGGCGGCCGATCGGTTTTCGATGGAATGGGAATCCGATCTGGCGTCCGGGTTGAGACGATTGAAAAAGGATACTTTTGATTTGCTCGTGCTCGATTTGTCGCTGCCTGATAGCCGCGGATGGGATACGTTTGAACGGGCGCGTCAGGCGGCGCCTCATTTGCCGTTGATTGTGATGAGCGGCCTCAACGACGAGGCGCTCGCTGTGCGGACTGTGAAGAAAGGGGCGCAGGATTATCTGGTGAAAGGACACGTTGATGGCCACAGCCTTGTTCGGGCGATGCGTTATGCGATCCAGAGAAGGCAGGCGGAAAAAGCGTTAGCGGAGGAGCGGAATCTGCTTCGGATCCTTCTCGATAATCTGCCCGATCCAATTTACGTGAAGGATCTTAGTGGGCGATATTTAATTGATAACAAGGCTCATATGAAGCTTCTTGGATTGAAGGGAGCTGCCGGAGGGATTCAGGAGAAGAGCGTTTTCGATTTTCTTCCCGCTGAAACAGCGAAAAAAACCGATCGTGACGATCGTTCGGTGATGGCGACCGGAAATCCGATTTTTAATCGGGTTGAGCGGCATCTTTTATCGGATGGAAGCAAGAAATGGTTTTCCACGACAAAGGTTCCGTTGCGAAATACTGAAGGTGAAATCTTCGGGATGGTTGGAATTGACCGCGATATTACGGAGCGGAAAGAGGCCGAGGAAAAGCTTGCGAGTTACAATCGCGAGTTGAAGGAGAAAAACGAGCAGCACATGGCCGACCAGCGAATGGCGCGGGAAATTCAGCAAGCGTTGTTGCCGCATCAATATCCGTCGTTTCCGAAAGGTGTGCATACGCAGGAAAGCGCGATCCGATTTTACCATACGTACCAGCCGACGGAGTTGGTCGGGGGCGATTTTTATTATATTTTGCCGCTGTCGGATACGGAAGCCGGTATTTTCATCTGCGATGTGATGGGGCACGGCGTTCGTTCGGCGCTCGTAACGGCGATCATGCGCACGTTGGTCGAGGAGTTGATGCCGGTGGCTCATCGTCCGTCGCGTTTTTTTAAGGAAATCAACCGGGCATTGACCACGATTTTGACCCGAACTGGGACGATGGTTTTTGCGACCGCATTTTATCTGATTGTCGATGTCGGGCGGAGTCAGCTTCGCTATTCGAATGCGGGGGGACATCCGGCACCGCTTCATATTCGGCGTTCGGAAAAATCGGTTGAGCCTCTTTTTCTCGGCAGAGGACGACGGCCGGGTCCGGCGCTCGGATTGGTGGAAAATTCGACCTATCTGACGAGTGTGGCGCCGGTTGAAGAAAAGGATGTTTTGTTTCTTTTCACTGACGGAATCTATGAAGTCGAAGGGATGAACGGAGAGTTTTACGAACAGGAGCGGCTTTATAAAGCTGTAAAAAATCGGATGGAATTGCCGCCATCGGAGCTTTTGACGGAGCTGATTCAGGAAGTGCAGACCTTTTCGAGCAGCCGGGAGTTTATCGACGATATTTGCCTGGTCAGTGTCGAAGTTGCGAAAACCGGATCGAGCGAAACGTCAGAGGTTCGGGATTGGCAGATTTGAGCGGTGCTCACGGGATCGGTTGAAGGACGGCCTGTTCTTAAAAGGCCATCTGCTATTTTTGGAAAATTTTGTTCCGGACGATCTCGGGAAAGCATTCGACTTCGTTGAAGATTCGATCTTAGTTTGAGTTTTTGGATGTTTAGGGATGCCCGACTTGCCATCGAATCGCGCGCTTTGCGGTTTGCTGAGTTCACGGTTGACGTCATTTATGGGCGTCAAACAGGTAAGCGTGCCATGGTTTACGGAGTTTTTCTTTATCTCTTGTCCCTCCCTTACAACCTGGTTGTACAGCTTCGATGGTGGCTTTATAGGAAAAGAATCATCCACGATCAGCCGCTCGGATGTCTGGTCGTCGTCGTCGGAAATCTCACCGTGGGCGGGACAGGAAAAACGCCGGTGGTCGAGAAGTTTGCACGTTCGCTTGCTGAGCGCGGAAGGAAGGTTGCCATTTTAAGTCGCGGTTACAAGAGCCTGCCCGATCCGCTTTGGCAGCGGTTGTGGCGGAAAATGACCTATGGAACGCCGCCACCGCCGAAAGTCGTGAGCGATGGGGAAAATGTTTTGCTCGACTCGGAGGTTGCGGGAGATGAGCCGTACATGCTCGCGAAAAATCTTCCCGGAGTGTTGGTGATTGTCGATAAGGATCGGGTGAAAAGCGGTTCCTACGCGATCAAGAAATATGGGGTCGATACACTCGTCCTTGACGACGGGTTTCAGTATCTGCCTTTGAAAGGGCGGCTGAATCTGCTTCTGATCGATAAAACCAATCCGTTTGGAAACCAGAAACTTTTGCCGCGGGGGATTTTGCGCGAACCGGTCAAGCATTTGAAACGGGCTTCCTACATTTTTCTGACCAAATCGGATGGAGTCCCTGATCCGGAGCTCGAACAGTTGATCCGTCGGTATAATAAAGATGCGGAAATCATCGAGTGCGCTCATCGGCCGCAGTATCTCGAGAGAGTTTGGGGTGGAGAGCGGTTGCCGCTTGAGACGCTTGAGGGAAAACGGGTTGGGGCGTTTAGTGCGATTGCGACTCCGGAGAGTTTTGAACAATTTTTGCGCGATTTTGGTGCGAGCGTTCTTTATACGAAACGGTTCATCGACCATCACCGTTTTACGGAGGAAGAGCTCACCCAGATTTTTACACAGGCGGCAGAAGCCGGCCTTGATTTTTTGGTTACAACAGAAAAGGACGCCGTTCGTTTACCAGCTGAGAAGATGACCGATCTGCCGCTCTTTTACCTTCGTTTGGAGATCGATATTATCTCGGGAGGAAACGACTTTGAAGAAGCGGTTTCGAGAATTTGTTTTTCGTCACAGCCGGCGAGGGCAAATGTCGGAAATCGATAAGGCGGGAATCGAGTTTTTTCAAAAGTGCCTCGAAAAGAAATCCTTTAATAAATGAAAAATCCACATTACGAACGATTTGCGGAAACGCTGACGGCTTTTTCGATCAAGCTGCAGAAAGGCGAAAAGGTTTTGATCGATGCCTTTGATATTCCTGAGGAGATGATTATTTCCTTGGTTCGGAAAGTCCGGGAGTTGGGAGGAATTCCATTTGTTAATTTAAACAACGCGCGTGTTACGCGGGAGCTTTTGCGCGGAGGAGTTGAGGAGCAGTTTGCGTTGAATTCGCAGGTGGAGCTTCAGCGGATGAAGGCGATGGATGCTTATATCGGCCTTCGCGGTTCGAACAATATTTATGAGACCTCCGATGTTTCTTCGGAGCAGATTCAGCTGGCAATGCGCGAAATGAAGCCGGTCCTTGATTGGCGGGTAGGAAAAACACGCTGGGTGGTCACCCGCTGGCCGACTCCGTCGATGGCGCAACAGGCCAAAAGGAGCACGGAAGAGTTTGAAGACTTCTTTTTCCGGGTCTGTACCCTCGATTACTCGCGGATGGAACCGGGAATGAATGCGCTGAAGGGTTTGATGGAGAGAACCGATCGTGTGGAAATCAAAGGTCCCGGAACCGATCTGCGTTTTTCGATCAAAGATATTCCGGCGATTCCGTGTGGCGGAGAGCACAATATTCCCGATGGAGAGGTCTTTACCTGTCCGGTGAAGGAGAGCGCCGAAGGGGAAATCACTTTCAATACGCCGACAATTTATCAAGGCACTTCCTTTGAGCAGATCCGGCTTGTTTTGAAGGAAGGTAAGATTGTCGAAGCGACTGGGTCGAATACAAAGCGGTTGAACGAGATTCTCGATTCCGACCCGGGTGCCCGTTACATCGGCGAGTTCGCGCTCGGGTTTAATCCGCACATCATGGAGCCGATGTACGATATTCTTTTTGACGAAAAAATCGCAGGTTCGTTCCATTTTACGCCTGGACAGGCTTACGGAATCGCCGATAACGGCAACCGATCGCAGGTGCATTGGGACATGGTTTCCATTCAACGTCCCGAATATGGCGGCGGCGAAATTTACTTCGACGGAGAACTCGTTCGGAAGGATGGGATTTTTGTCCCGGAAGAGCTTAAGAAATTGAATCCCGATTACCTTCTTGGGTAGGAAAAGAACCGATCGCAAAACAGAGCAGGCAATTCGGGAAAATCTGGTATTTAAGAATTGGTTACGAAATTTTCGTAAAAAAGGAGGATCGATTCGGTTACGATCTGGCTCCGTTCGAGGATTTGTATTTTTTTTGTCGCAACACCGAAAAAAACCATCCAAGGTATGCTTCTTCAATTGAAGGATTTTGCCCCGGAGCGAGTGACCAGCTCAGTTTCTCGTTCGGCATTAAAATCCCGACGGAAGCGTTCCCTAGATATGCAAATTGACTGGCCTATATTGATAGGAGCCTCGCTCCTTTTGTTTTTCCCTGCGAGTTGGATTTATCCTGCTGCTGCGAAGGAACGTCTATCGACTTATCAAAGTGGTCGATTCCGGTTCGGACGGATGTTGGGGACATGGCAACATTGGTTCGATCTTATCCGCGCTTGTGCGGGAACCTATCTGCTAGTTGAATTCGCTGTTTTGATCGATACGGAGTTTGTTGTTGAGCCGAGCGAAAAGTATCTGAGGTGGGGATTGATCGGGGTGATTCTCACTTTGGCAGTGATCCGGCAAACGGTGCAGCATCGGCAGGTTTTTTATTTTACCGCACCTGTATTTTATCTCTGGGGCATCACGATTGCCCTCATGGATCCGTTTCCTGCAGCTTTTTCGATCATCTTTAGCAGCTTGTTTGCGCGAAGCCTCGATCATGTCGAATTAAAGTTTCCGACGATGGCTGTTTTGCTCGGCGTCTCGGTCTACCTCATCAGCGGTTCTTCGATCCTACTGGCTTTGAACGTCTTTCTGATTATTTTGCCGCTTTTCATTGCCGTTGCTTCAATGGGACATCTTGTTTGCTACGTTCGCGGCCTGACATGAATTTGTTAGGAAACGTGACAAAAACATGAGGATTACTGGCGGAGGAGCGCGCGGCATTTCTTTGCTGACCGCCAAAGGGAGTGGGGTTCGACCGGCAACGGACCGGCTCCGGGAATCGGTTTTTTCCAGTCTCGGGTCTTTTGTTCAAAATGCGCAATTTATCGATCTTTTTGCGGGCAGCGGCGCTTATGGCTTGGAGGCGTGGAGCCGGGGAGCAGTCGGCGGCTACTTTGTGGAAAAAGACCGGAATTCACTTCGTTTTTTGAAACAAAATATCGCGTCGGTCGCCCGGAGCCTCGGGCAGAGTCCGGATTCCCTTCGTGTCGTTCAAAGCGATGTCGAGCGGTGGCAGATGCAGGAGAAAGGTTTTGCTGATCTGATCTTCGTCGATCCTCCGTATTCGGGAATCGAATCGATAGCGACAGAGCTATTCCCGCGTTTTTTAGAATGGCTCGCGCCGGGCGGTCGGATTGTTTTTGAAATGCCAGGCTACATTGAGCTTCAGCCTTCCGGATGGGAGCAGATCAGGCGTCTTGGAAAAGGACGACACCAGCCGACTTGTAGAATTTTCCAACGAGCTTCCGATTTCAAGAAACTCGGATAGAAGGAACGGTTACAAATCGGTCGATTCGATAGCCACTTCTTCGGGATTCTCCTCAGGCGACGAATCGGGAGCAAAAAGACTGTAGAGTTGGAATGTCAGAATCGACACTATCGCGATCGGAGCCACATAGCGGATGGAAAAGGCCCAGATGGCGCTGAGTTTAAAATCGGGCGAACCGCAGCGGATTTCAGTCAAGGCTCGTTGCAATCCCCATTTCCAGCCGACGAAAAGCGAAAGGCCGAGAGCTCCGATGACCAAGGCGCCATCCATGAACGGACCGCTCAAAAGATCGATTAAACTCATCTCGAATCCCGGAA
>DATGSL010000018.1:0-4283 GCA_035302665.1 Opitutales bacterium
CCCGGAACCATCACTGAGATTCGCCAAAATGAAGTGGTGGTCGACATCGGAGGGAAATCCGAAGGTGTCATTCCAGCCTCTGAATTCGTCGATCTAAGTGAATTGCAGGCCGGCTCGCAGATCGACGTTTTTGTTGAAAAACTTGAAGATGTTGATGGAAGCCCGGCACTTTCCTTTGACAAGGCGGAACAGAAGAAAAATTGGGAGAACATTCTTTCGAAGTGCGAAGAAGGTTCGATCATCAGCGGCCGCATTAAATCCAAGGTTAAAGGCGGCCTGATCGTGAATATCGGAGTGGATTCGTTTCTGCCTGCTTCACAGGTCGACGTTCAGCCACCGAAGAATCTCGACCAATATGTCGGCCAGACTTACGAATTTAAAGTTCTTAAGATCAATCTCGATCGCAAGAATATCGTTATTTCCCGCCGTGAACTGATCGAAGAACAGCGCCAGGTTAAACGCCGCGAACTCCTCGAAAGCGTGGAGCCAGGTCAGACACGTCGTGGAGTGGTGAAAAATATCACCGACTACGGTGCGTTCATCGATCTCGACGGTCTCGACGGCCTGTTGCACATCACCGATATGAGCTGGGGCCGCATTTCGCATCCGAGCCAGATGGTGAAGCAGGGCGAGGAGATCGAAGTGATGATTATCGAGGTCGACCGGGAGAAAGAGCGTGTTTCGCTCGGACTCAAGCAGCTCACCAGCAATCCATGGGATCGGATCGAGGAAAAATATCCGATCGGCGGTCAAGTGCGTGGGCGCGTCGTCAACCTCGTTCCTTACGGTGCTTTTGTCGAACTCGAAGAGGGTGTCGAAGGTTTGGTTCACGTTACCGAACTTTCCTGGACAAAGCGGATCAACAAGCCGAGCGACGTTCTCAAGGTCGGCGAGGAAATCGATGCCGTTGTTCTCGGAATTCAGAAAGACGATCAGAAAATCTCTCTCGGAGTCCGGCAGCTCGATACCAATCCATGGGATATGGTTCAGCACAACTACCGCGTCGGTTCCCGTGTCAGTGGAAAAGTCCGAAACATCACCACCTACGGCGCCTTTGTGGAGTTGGAGGAAGGGATCGATGGAATGGTTCACGTTTCCGATATGTCGTGGACGCGGAAGATCAACCATCCGAGCGAGATGGTGAAAAAGGGCGACGAGATCGACGCGATCGTTCTCGATGTCGACCCGGGTCAGCAGCGTATTTCTCTCGGGATGAAGCAGCTCACGGACGATCCATGGGAGAATATCGAAAACTACTTCAAGATCGGCGACGTTGTGACCGGTACGGTTTCAAAAATCACCAATTACGGTGCCTTTATCGAGTTGGAAAATCAGATCGACGGTCTGGTTCATATCAGCCAGATCTCGGAAGACCGTGTTGAGAAGGTGAAAGATCACCTGAAGCCCGACGAAGAAGTATCGGCCCGCGTGATCAAGATCGACCGCGATGAGCGCCGGATTGCCTTGAGTATCAAGGCTGCGAACTACAGCAGCGAGCAGCTCGCAGCTGAGGCAGCAGTTTACGACTCGATGCAGGAAGGTGAAGATCTGATGAAGCTCGGCGACTTGCTCGACGAAGCGACGAGAGATCAGTAATCCGGAATATTTTCTGAAATATTCTTCAGCGCCCCGCCCGCCGATTTCCGGCGTGCGGGGCTTTTTGTTTTAGGGAAATCCCAATTCCGGCGGCCGATTGGCTTTATCCTGATCGGTTTACTTTCTGGAAGTTTCCTTTTCCGTTTGCGTTGACCGACTCAAGGGAACTCGTTCGACGTTCCAGCCTTTTTCCCGCAGCAATTCGACGATTCCCTCTTCGCCCGGCAGATGAGCGACGCCGACGGCAGCGAAGGCACCGCCCGATTCGAGAAAAGGAAGGAGGCGTTCGGTCATCCGGTGATTTCGGTTTTCCAGGAGTTCGCGTGCGAGTTCGGGCAGATTTATTTCTTCCATTTCCTCGGCGAAGGAAGCCATCAAGGTTTCGAGATCTCCGCGGCTGTATGCATCGAGGAGTGTTTTCTGGGTGGGAAAATTGTTTTCGAATTCTTCCAAGGCATCTTCGAGAAAACGGATGGCATCCTCGCGGGAAAGGTTGCGAAAAACCCCGACTTGTTCATCGACCGTTTCGAGTTCCTTGATGATCAGTTCGTGTTCCTTTGCCAGTTCGTAAACCTGAACGTCGACGACTTGATTAAAGTTGCTTTCGGGAGGCGCTGAGAAAACAAGAGGCAACATTTGAAGCGGAATCCGTTGGATCAGGACTGGGGGAATGCCCGCATTTTCGGCAGCGGCATTCAGACGTTCCCGGAGCGATGGGGGAAGTTCGTAGTCGAAATTTTCATTAACCGTGGGTGCGAAGATAGCCGCGGTTAGTTTTCCCAGGTTTTCCGGGGAGAAGGCAAGTTCCGGGTGAAAAGAGCGGGAAGTTTTAAGTGCATCGATTACTTCCGGAGGTAGCTCGCGGACCGATCTGTCGGAGGAGTGGACGGTCCCGTAGAGGTAGCTCGGCGGCTCGGATTCGATTTGCCAGAGGAAATGACCTTGGCAAAGCGTGAGGACGTTTAGGGAGATAATTAGGAGCGGAAGGGTGCGTTTTAACATCGATTTTACGTAGTCTAGGGTTTTTGAGCTTGTGGCATTAGCGAGGCGGGCGTTCTAATTTGCTATCGAAGTGATGATCCCAAAGAAGAGTGATTTTCATTTTTCATAAAACTATTGGTTATCCCCGAAAAACTAAGGTTTCTACCTAAGAATGGCACCACGTAACAAAACATTTTTTGTGGAACGCAGTGGATATTCTCTGCGTATTGCGCGCATTGCTTATGGTCCGGAAGGGGGAGTGATAGAGGCGGTTGGGGAATCCGATGTAAAAACCGCCGAGGAGGCCAAAAGCTTTGTTCTCGATTTTGCAAAGGAAAAACCGGGGAATCTCGTGCGCGCTTATTGTGCTGTTTATCCTCCGGGCCGTATTCTTCGAAATTTTGATTTTAAGGATGGACCCAAGAATATCGATTTGCCGGAGATGCTTCAACAGGTATCGGAAAAATTTGATATCGATCGATCGGCTTATCATCTTGCAATTTTAAATGCCGACAATGGTTCGGCTTTTGAGGCTGGAAAGCTGCAAAAGAATTTTTTTGTTTGCGGGGCGCCTTATAAGGAGCTGCAGGAAGCTCAGGATTTTCTTGTGAAATCCGGAATTTATCCACTTCGGCTCGAGATCGGATCGATTGGAACGATTGGTCTTTTGCTCAATCAGCTGCAATTGGCCGATGCGACGAATCCAGTGCTCTTTCTTGAAATGGAAGGAGAGGGAACGCACTTTTTGGTCGTGAGTCGGAGGCGGATCGAAATGGCGCGGATGCTTCCGCTCGGATTGGATAGCGTGGTTGCCGGAGTGCGCACTGAGCTCGGATTGAAGGATGAAGCTGCGGCGCGACGGATTTTTTATTCGGATAGCTTTGATTTCCGCGAGATGGGTCCCCGTCTGGTTGAAGCCTTGGCGAAGGAGCTTCAGGCGATGGTCGGGTTTTACGAGTTGCAAACCGGGCAGTCGATCACGCAGATGTTTTGCGGATTGTTGCCGGGGAAGCTCGATTGGTTGAATGACACTCTCGCTCAAACCCTCGGTATCAGGCGGCTCGAACTCGACTTGCTGCTTTTGTTGAAGGCCTCGAATCTTCTTTTACAGGAGGCGGAATTGCCTCTTTCGCCACAACAACGGGGTGGACTCTTCGGACTGATGTTCAATCGGGAGGTGGAGGTGTGAAAAAAAGATTTTCGAAACGGCCGCCGGAGTCCGATCCGGCCTGGCATCCCGACTTCCGAAATCACGAAACCTTGCCCGATGTCAAGGTCGTGCGGACTTCATTTTTCGTAAATTTGGTCGCCGCGTTGCTCTTGATCGCCGCTATGGTCTTTTTTGCCGTCCAGGAGCTGCAACGGAATTCGCTGCGCTTTGAAATCGAAGGACTGGAAGGAAAGATTGCGGAAAACAATCGTCGAAATCAGGAAGTGCTCGGCTTCCATCGGGACTTTCAGGAGTATTCGGCCGAAATTGAAACGGCCGTTGAGCATCTGACGACTTCTCAGGAGCTTTCGGCCCTTTTAATTGCGATAGCTGGACCGCTTCCGGAGGAAATGCGTTTTAGCTCGATTCGTTATCAGACCCGAAGGGGAACCGATTCGGATACAAAAGAGTTGCAGATCAGTGGAGAGATTGCCGCCACTCCCGATGATGCGGCTACGATTCTCACAAGATATGGTAATTCCTTTCAAACCGATCC
>DATGSL010000019.1:0-4504 GCA_035302665.1 Opitutales bacterium
CTGCGTTGATCACACATTTCGCCCGAACTTCAAAATCTGCACCCGTCTCCTCATCTTTAAGCGCGACACCAACCACTCGCTTTCCTTCGACGATCAAACTCGTGGCCCGAACATAATTCACAACCACCGCACCATGCTCAACAGCCGTTTGTGCCAGATTGACAGCCATCCGGGAATCGTCGAACTGCCCATCATAATAAAGAACTCCACCGCGAAGGCCCCGATGATCGATCGTCGGCAAACGCTCACAAGTTTCCTCACGTGAGAGCAAACGCGAGCGTCCCAAGCTGAGTTTTCCCGCCAATCGATCGTAAAGCTTTAAACCCGCACCATAAAAATAACGTTCATGCCATTTATAAGCGGGAATAACAAAACCGAGCGTGCCCGAAAGATGAGGCGCATTATTACAGACCAATCCCCTTTCCCGCATCGCATCGCGAACCAAGCCGATATTGCCCTGCTTCAGATACCGAACGCCGCCATGCAAAAGTTTGGTGCTCCGACTCGAAGTTGCTTTTGCAAAATCATGCTGCTCCACCAGCGCAACGCGATATCCCCGCAAAGCCGCATCGACCGCAGTCCCCAGACCGGTTGCTCCACCGCCGATAATCACAAAATCCCAATCCGTTTCGCCCTTTAGCCGTTCGATCTCTCGCTCGCGGTTCATAACTTTTTTAATTTCCGAACATCCTTCTGTTCAAGAACTTCCCCCTCCATTCTCTCCTTTGATTCGTCGGGGCTTCGTTCATTTCCAAATTCCGTTTCATCCGCCAGAAATTCAGCCATCGCAGGATCGTTTGCATCGACAAAATGATGCCCGATCGATGTCAAATGGCTGCTGATTCGCCGCAAGCCATTCAGCATATCGATAAAATACGAACTTCCATCGAGACTTCCCGGCGCCCGAAGCCGCAACGCCGCATAATGCTCGGTCTGCAACCGCAAAAATTCCTCTTTCGGCTCATCCTTTCCGCGAACCATCTTCAGCGCCAGCTGCTTATCCCGCGTCGCAAGAATATTGATCGCCATCTCAAATCGTTCCGCGATCAAATTGTAAAAGGATCGCAATCGCTCCGTGTCATCATCCGAAAGCTGTCCGTCCTGCTCAGCTTTTTTGATCACCTGATGACAGAGATTCCGGTCGATAATATCGCCAATCGCCTCCAACTCGCTCGTGAAGCTGAACAGAGCAAGCTGCAACCGGCTATCCCGCGTCCCCATCGATTCTTCGCTCAGACGACTCAGGTAACTTTTGATCTCGTTGTTCATGACGTCGATCTCGTCGTCCTTTTTCTGCAACTGACGCGCAAGAGCGACATTACGAGTCGAGAAACAGACCAAAAAATTCTCCAGCATCGCCCGCACCTCATCGGCCATCAACATCGTCTGCCGCGTCGCATTCGCCAAAGCCATTGAAGGACTTTCCAACGCAGCCGAATCGAGGAAGTTTTCCCGCCGTTTCTGCAGCTGAATTGAGTCCTCCTGCGGCGTCGGAATCAAATACCGTTCAACAAAATAATACAGCGGCCTGACCAACGGCAGACCGATCATGGCAACAATGACATTAAATCCGGTATGAAAATTCGCCGCCTGCCGAGCTGCATGCCCCGGTGTATCTCCCCAGATTTGAAGAATCGGACCAAGAAAAATAAAAATCGCCGCTGAAACACCGAGCTTGAGAATGAGATTCGCACTTCCCAAGCGACGTCCCTCCAGCGTCGGCCAACCAGCCACCATCGCCGTAACCGCCACTCCAAGATTCGTTCCCAAAACAACCGCAATCAGAAAACCCAGACCGCCAACTCCGCCATGCTCAAGCGCAAGCCCAAGCCCGATTGCAGCCGTCGAACTCTGAAGGAGAAAAGCGATGATCGCGACCCCAACAATCAAAACAACCGGATAATCCTTTAAAATCGTAAGAATCTGCCCAAAGGCTCCGTCGGGCGGAATCTGCGATGCCGTTCCGGAAATCAGAAAAATCCCGAGAAAAATAAATCCGAGGGCAAGCAAACATTGCCCGATCCCTCGAAAGAGATCCCGCTTCAAAACCTGAAAGCCAAATAACCCGACGATCAGAAAAACCGAAAAGAAACTCTCGATCTTAAAGGCGATCATCTGCACAAGCACCGTCATCCCGATATTCGCACCGAGAAAAACCGCCAACATGCGATCCGCTGTCATCCGCCCGACATCGAGCATCCGCACAATGACCAAAGCAAGCGTCGTCGAAGAAGGCGCGATCGTCGAAATACAGACGCCAGCTGCAAAGGCCCGAAGCCGATGCGCAGTCATTCTCTCCAACCAGACGACCAAATTCTGCCCCAAAAGCCGGTCAAAACCCTTGCGAAGAAAGCGCGCACCGAAAAGAATCAGCACGACTCCCGCTAAAATATTTAGGAATGAAAAATCACCCCCCATAAAGATGGCAGCTAATGGTCATTAAAAAGTACTTACCCAAAACAAAAGCAACGAAGAGATCAGCATTGCCGACCGACAACACAAACTCATACGCTAATCATCGTCACACTTAGTACTATAGGTTCAATCGAATAAAAATGCCAGCAGGCGATATTCACGTCAAGAAACATTCCATTCTCATTCCGCATAAAAACTCTCCCTCAAAGCGATCGTTCGCTTCCTAGCTTCCATAACCGACAGCCGTTCGATACCTTCTTCCTATGAACCTGGTCTTCCTCGCCCAACGAATCCGCGAAATCCGCAAAAAGCGTATTCTCACGCTCGAACAACTTGCCGAACGCAGCCAGCTAACCCAAAGCGTCCTCTCCAAAGTCGAAAACTCCCGCGTCACCCCTTCCCTTTCCGCTCTCAGTCGAATCGCCGCAGCACTCGGCGTCACTCTCTCAGAACTCGTCGAGGGGATCGACGAAGAGCGCCCAATGACGGTGATGCGGCACGGCGAGGCCCCTCTTTTTCACGACGATCACTCGAACGAACAACGGGAATTCCGCTCCCTCGCACCGACACGACACCAAAAACGAATCGAGCCGCTCATCGGCAAACTCGCCGCCAAAACCGATTGGCAACCGCTCCCCGTTCAAAACGACGAGCTCTTTATCTACGTCATCAAAGGCGCTCTCGAAATCCGTTCCGGCGACGAAAAATGCGAACTTAAAACCGGCGACAGCCTCTACCTCGACGCGACCGATTCGGTCGAAACCCAAAACCCAACTTCCTCACCGGCCGAATTCCTCTGCATTCTCACCGGAAAAAAATTGCCCTCCGGTTCGTAAACCTCCTCAGGTCGTCTGCCGCGCAAAATCGAGCGCATGGGCCCATTCTTGCCGACGGTTGGATGCCGCCTCCGCCGATAATTCCGGATCGAATGCCCGGTCAAGATTCCAGCTTTTCCCCATCTCTTCTCCACCTTCCCAAAAACCAACCGCCAACGCCGCCAATCGCGCCGCCCCAAGTGCCTTGGTTTCAGTCGTCTGAGGACGGGAAACACGATGCTGCAAAAGATCACACTGGATTTGCAGCAGCAAATTATTCTTCGCCGCCGGTCCATCGACCCGAAGTTCCTTAAGAACAATCGCTGAATCAGCCTCCATCGCATGCAGAATATCGACCGTTTGAAACGCGATCGCCTCCAGCGCCGCACGAGCAACATGGGCCGCTTTCGTCCGATGATCGAGACCAACCATCATTCCGCGAATCTGCGAATTCCAATAAGGCGCCCCGAGTCCGGCAAGCGCCGGCACAAGAACCAATCCTCCCGTATCGGGCACCTGCCCGGCCAAAGCTTCCACTTCGTCCGCACTCGAAATCAACCCAAGCCCCTCCTCAAGCCAGCGGACAATCGCACCCGAACTTAAAATACTTCCCTCAAGCGCATACTCGGTCCGATCGCCGATCTTCCAGGCGATCGTCGTCAGCAAATTGTTGTCCGACATCACCGGCGTTTCGCCCGTATTCATCAAAACAAAACAACCGGTGCCATAAGTCCCTTTCGCCATCCCGGACCGAGTGCAACCTTGACCAAAAAGTGCAGCCTGCTGATCGCCCGCCATCCCCGCAACCGGAACTCCGTCGAGAACCGACCCATTCGCCACTTCCCCATAAACTTCACTCGACGAACGCACTTCCGGAAGCAACGACTCCGGAATGTCAAAAAGCTCCCTCAAACTCTCATCCCACCGCTGCTCATCGATATTATAAAGAAGGGTCCGCGAAGCATTTGTAATATCGGTCACGTGAACTTTCCCTCCGGTCAATTTCCACAAAAGCCACGAATCGACCGTTCCAAAAGCCAGCTCCCCCCGCTCGGCGCGCTCCCGGGCTCCATCGACATGGTCGAGAATCCAACGGATCTTCGGCGCGGAAAAATACGAATCGATGACAAGGCCCGTTCTCGACCGAACGAGTTCATTGTGACTCCGACAACGAAGCTTTTCGCAAATCGGTTCTGTCCGCCGATCCTGCCAAACAATCGCCGGTGCAATTGCCTCTCCAGTCAAACGATCCCAGATGAGCGTCGTTTCCCGCT
>DATGSL010000020.1:0-2027 GCA_035302665.1 Opitutales bacterium
AAAAGCGCGACGGGAAGGGAAGCCGATCTTGGTTTCCGTCGGCTACTCGTCCTGCCACTGGTGCCATGTCATGGCCCGTGAATCGTTTTCCAACGAATATATCGCCGGCCTGATGAACCAGCATTTTGTCTGCATCAAGATCGATCGCGAGGAGCGTCCCGATCTCGATCAGCTCTACATGCAGGCTGTTCAGATGATCAATCAGCAAAGCGGCTGGCCGCTGAATGTCTTTTGTCTGCCCGACGGGCGTCCTTTTTTTGGCGGAACTTATTTTCCTCCTGAAGATCGGGGACAGGGAATCGTGCCGTGGCCGCAGTTACTGATGCGTATCGCCGATTTCTACCGACGGGAACGCGCGCAGCTGGAGGAAAACGCCGAAAATATCATTCAAAACCTGGCCCTTCTCAATCAACCACTTGCAGATGAAGCGGCACTCGATCACGAAACCTTGCTGGCAGCAGGAGCAGCTATTTGCGAAACGCATGACAACGATTTCGGCGGCTTTGGAGATGCGCCAAAATTCCCACCATCGATGACCCTGAACTTCCTGCTCGAACTCCGCCTCGGCCTTTCGCAGGAAGAAAATCAGGCCCGTGCGAACCGTCTCGACAGCGTCGTCGGAACGACTCTTTCCGCAATGGCTCACGGCGGGATTTTCGATCAGATCGCCGGCGGATTTGCCCGTTACAGCGTCGACCGCTATTGGCTGATTCCACATTTCGAAAAAATGCTCTATGACAACGGGCTTTTGATCGATATCTACACGAAAGCGTGGCACCGGTTCCGCCATCCGCTCTTCAAGGCGATCGTGGAAGAAACCATCGAATGGGCGGAGAGGGAAATGCTTTTGGAAAATGGCCTCTTCGCTGCTTCGCTCAACGCGGAGACAGATGGAGTGGAAGGAAAATTTGCCGTCTGGACTCCGGACGAAATCGAAGCCGTGCTCGGTCCTGACGAAGCAAAAGATTTTTGCCTCGCCTATAACATTACAGAAGAGGGAAATTTCGAAAACAACACCTCCAATCCGGCCCTCGTGGTCGCGGAATTCGAGGAGCGGGCGCGCCTGGCACCGGCGAGGAAAAAATTGCTGGCCGCGCGCCACAAACGCACTCGGCCGACACGCGACGACAAGCAGCTCGTCTCCTGGAACAGTCTTTTCATTCGCGGACTTGCGGAAGCCGCCTTCACTTTTAACCGTTCCGATTGGTATTTTCGCGCGCGGAAGGCCGCTGATTTTATTTGGGAAAACCTTCGTTTTGAAGAAGATCGCCTTTATTCGGCTTACGGCGAGCAACCGATGCTCAACGGCTATCTCGACGATTATGCTTTTTTTGCAGAAGCTCTTCTCAGTCTGGCGGCTTCCTCCGAATTCTTCGAATCAGATTATTCAAAAATCTGCATCGAACGCGCCGTCCGCCTTGCCCGAAGTGCGATTGCTTACTTTTACGATCCTGAAGAACCGGGCTTTTTCTTCACTTCATCGGACCATGAAAAACTCTTCAGCCGCCGGAAAGAGTGGTTCGATTCCGCACTTCCGACCGGAAATTCGAGCCTGCTTCATATCTTTTCCTCGCTTTATGCGCTCACCGGTGAAGATGAATTTCAACGCCACTTCAGTCGCCTGAAGAACGCTTTAACCGGAAGTGCCAAACGGGCTCCGAACGGACTCGGTCATGCCCTCACCGCCGTCATTGCCGAACATCACGGGATCGCGGTGCTAAAAGTTAAAAACGTCGGCGATCTGGCTCCGCTGGGCGCGATGTTGCGCGAAGAACCGTGGCGCAGAATCTTTGTTCTCCGCAGCGATGATCCGGCACAACCGGATGGATACGAACTTTGCATCGGCCCTCATTGTCTCGCGCCAGTTAAAAAGATTTCCGATCTCCAGTCACAGCTTCATTTTTAAACCGATCGTGTTGGTACTGAGGCTCAGGTTCTAAAATTTTCCGATGACGACTCCCCACCTTCTGATTGCGGCTTGGTCCGACTTTTTTACCGGCGAAACAGCTTTGGCAATTCTTCGCGTT
>DATGSL010000021.1:0-6777 GCA_035302665.1 Opitutales bacterium
ATTAACGCCGACCCAATACTTGTCGTCCTCCCGGGGCACGATCGAGAGATTGTAGATCAGCCCAAGATCGACGATATTGATCGGGATTTCCGGATCGTAGCAACCGCGCAAAGCCTTCCAAACGAGTTCCTCGCTGAATTCTCCTTCGACGATTTCCTCCTGCTCCGCCATCGCCTCGACAACCTCTTCGCCGAGCGCGTCGAAATCCTGATTGTTGATTCGAAAGAGTCCATTTGGTGCACGGACCGTCAAAGTACCGCCGAGCGCTTGCGTAACCAGCACGTTGGTTCCTTTCGGCAAAACAACCGAATCTCCAGCAGGAATCAGAGTGGCCGTACAATCGCGGTTTAAAACAAACTCTTCGTTTACCATAACGACGAAGGTTATGTGCAGAAACCCCGGAAAGCAAAAGGAAAAACGGCCGCGCCGATTCCCACTTTTAGATCAATTCGGTCTCCACTTCGATCTTTCCACCGACAAGCGTTCGGTGAACCGGACATCGGTTTGCGATCTCGACCAATCGCTCGCGTTGTTCCGCATCGAGTGCCCCAACAAGCTCCAGTTTCCTCTTAAAAACATCGGTTCGCATTCGCTTGCCCTCCGAAATGAACGTCCGTTTTTCGTGGCTCAGTTGAACCGTCACTTCCTCAAGAGGCCATTCCTTCCGATCGGCATACATCCGCAATGTGATCACCGTGCACGCTCCCAACGCCGCACTGAGGAGTTGCATGGGAGTCGGACCGAGATCTTTCCCTCCGAGATCTTTCGGTTCATCGGCCAAAAAGCGATGGGATCCCGCCACGATCTCCGTCGTATAACGGCCAGTGCCGATCTTCACCACAACCTCTTCAGGATCTTCCGTCTTCGGTTCGTCGAGCGCGATATACTTTTTCGCCCATGAAGCCAGGATGTCCGCAGCAAAAAGTGAATCTTCCTTCCTCCGAAGAAGATGATCGGCTTGATCGAGGGAAATGAAGCTTTTGGGATGAAAAGCTGCCTTATAAATTTCCGCCGCCTGATCAATCGACACGATCGGATCCTGCGGCGCATGCATGATCAACAACGGTTTCTTTAACCGGGGAAGAAGTTCCGCGGTGCTGTGACGCTCCAAATCTTCAATAAACCGTGCGCCGATCAAAAACGGACGTCCGCCGATAGCGACTTCGGCTTTCCCTTTTTCCAGAATTTCCTCCCGATCATCCGCCAGAAGCTCCAGAACATGAGTCGCCTCCATCGGAGCGCCGATCGTGCAAACAGCGCGCACCGATTCGATCTCCCCAGCAACATGCAAAACCGCAGTGCCGCCGAGCGAATGTCCGACGAGAAGCGCCGGTGCCGCATACTCTTTCTCCAAATATTCCGCGGCGGCTTTCAGATCGCTGAGATTGCTCGTAAAATCGGTCTCCGCAAAATCGCCCTCGCTTTCACCCAAACCGGTAAAATCGAACCGCAAAACCCCAAAACCGATCTCCGTCAGCCGCCGCGAAAGATCGATCGCCGCTCTTAATTCCTTTCCGCAAGCAAAACAATGGGCAAAAATCGCGTATTCCGCAGCTTTCCCGACTGCCGGAAGATCCAAATGGGCGCTCAGCTTCAACCGATCCGAATTCTCAAAGGTGATTTTTTTCACAACAATTTTCAGGTAACTTTTCTCAAACAAAAAATCTCGCAAAAACAAAAATTCCGTCCACTTCCGTGGCCTACGGCAAATCCCTCTCCTCAGCCCGCTGGCCGTTCCAATATTCGGTCATCGCTTCGATAAATTGTTCATTCTCTTCCTCATCCTCCGCAAGATAGAGCGTAAAATCAGATCCATCCGAACGAAAAAGTGTGACCGCTGGCCCTCCGATCTCCGCTATTGAAGGAATGCGATCGATCGCCTCGATCCCCTTCCAAAGAACTTCGTCCATCCACAGCTCGCCCGTTTCCTGATGAAAGGAAACGACCCGTTTCTCCGTAAAAAAATGTCCGCCCCACTGAGGTTCAAGCAGATCGGCCGCATAAAAGAGGATCACCGATTCTCCCGAAGGAAGAATCTCATTTCCGCGCAAAAACTGTTCGTCCGTTTCCGACAATTCCGCTCCATTGATCAACCGTTCCGCCGAATAATATTTAAACAGAACGATCGCAAGCATTGCGACAAACGGCATTCCCGCGATTGTCACCATCCCGTGCAACCATCCAAACCTTCGGTAAGCGGGCCCCACGACCCCATTTCTTCGATTGAACCGGTCGACACTCAAGACGAGCGGAACGACAAATAGGAAATTCCCTAGAGAAATAAACGAAAGTAAATTGGGCAGCTGCCAGGCAGCTCCCACGAGAAAATAAGCGATCGCAAGAATCCCCGCAAAAAAACTTCGCGGCGATCCTTCCTTTCGGAAAATCCGCACCGCCAGCGGATAAAACCAGATCGGAGTAAAAACCGTCCGCCAAAACGGGAAAATCCGCGATTGCTCTTCCTCCTTAACGAATCTCCAACTCCTGTAAAACCAGTATAATTGGTAAAAGCCGAACGTGACGATCGACAGGAAGACGAATTTCCAAAGAGCTACATGATGAAAAGCCGGTTTCACCGGAACTTCAACGGACATCGCTTCAAGTTCGGCCGGCAAAACCGCCCGCAACTCCTTCCACTCGTCCATCCCTTCCCGCCACGCCAAATCGTCCCACGAGAATTCGCCCTGGAGAAGCAGCTCGTGAACTTCCTTTTCCGAATACGGCCCGCGCTGCCCGAAACCTTTCGCAACAAAAATCTGACTCATAGTCATTTGGACATTTCTTCCCGTGAGAAGCTTGGAAACTGGCCAATCCGGATTAAGCCGTCACAGGATCACCTTTGCAAGAAAAACGCCCTCGCCCGAATGGAAAGTAAATCGTTCCTAAAAATGCTTTTTCTCCATCCTGAATTTGACTTCACGATTTTCCAGCCGGACGTTCCAAAAGGCGTTTTCCTCTCGGAAGCGCGCTATATAACGTCAAGCAGAGGAGGAAGGAATGTTTGAGAATTACCGTATTCAAATGACTCTGATAATCGCACTGGTCTTTGCCTTAGTCGGTTGCGAATCACTGCCGGGAACCCGCGAACAACAAGGGGCCGCAATCGGCGGAGCCGCAGGTGCTGCCACCGGAGCCGCCGTTTCCGATAACCGACTGCTCGGAGCAATTATCGGCGGAGTCATCGGAGCCGGGGGCGGTTACGTCATCGCCGCGAGAACCGATGCCACCGACGAAGATCGGGTGGCCGCGGCCGAAGCCGGCGATCGCGCACAGCGAAATCCGGCCACTGCCGAAGAAGCCCTCAACGCCCGAACAGCCGATATCAATGAGGACGGTTTCGTCACAATGGACGAAATCATCGCCCTAAATGATGCCGGTCTAAACGATGGCGAAATCATCCGACGTCTCGAAGCAACCGATCAGGTTTTTGAACTCACAGAAGCTCAGGAAGACGATCTCGCCCGCGAGGGAGTAAGCCAAACGGCGATCGCCGAAATGCATTCGATCAACCGCGACCTTCTTTACGGCTCCCCATCAAGCAGAGACGACGTGATCAGCCGCCAGCCCGATCGATCGTAGTTTTTACTTCGATCGGGAGATCGGCGCGCCCGGGAACGCCAATCTCCTGATTGGCAGAAACCAAAACAAGAAACCACAACAAAAGCCAGGGCACCAAACCGCCACCGCAGCGAAAATTCTCGCCGCACGCAACGCAGTTTGTTAATCTCTCAACTGCTTCCGTTGAGCCATTTTCCAAACCATTGAGAACAAATTGCGATGACAAAAGACCAACTTTATCTCCTGCCCATCGATTTTGAGGATCAGGGCAAAACCTATTATTGTCCCGGTTGTGTCGAACTTCTGGGTGTGCTCGAAAGCTATCCGCAACTGAAGGAAAAGGTCGAAATTCACTATGTCGATTTCCCCCGTCCGCGACCGAAGCTCGTCGAAAAAATCGGCGAGGAAAATCAGGGAGCGCCCGTTCTTATCCTCGCGAAGAAACCATCGAATCTGCCGACCCACCTAAAAATTGAAGAGGCAAATGGATTCTCTTTCGTGGCAGATGCGCGGGAAATCGGAGAATATTGGGCGCACGCCTACGGAATTGGCCTTCCGCATTAACCAAAGATAACTTTCAACCGGTCGGCCAATAATGGCTGTCGGGCAACGGCCGGGGACCGAAGATCGCTTGACCGATTCTCACTTCCGTCGATCCCTCTTCGATCGCCACACGATAATCCCCCGACATTCCCATCGAAAGCTCGGTCAGCTCCCAATCGTTTTGCGGAAGGTCGCGCAATCGATCCCGCAGTTCACGCAATCGGCGAAAACAGGCGCGAACCGCATCCATGTCGTCGGAAAAAAGAGCCAGCGTCATCAATCCTTTGACCCGAAGCGTCTCAAAGCTCCTCAATTCTTTCATAAAAGCCGGCACTTCCTCCGGACGAAGACCCGATTTCGTCGCTTCACCCGATGTATTGACCTGAACCAGAACATCGATCGCCCGGCCTTCGAGCTGCAGGCGGCGCTCCAGAATCTCGGCAAGTCTCAGTCGATCAAGCGACTGAACTTCACTTGCAAATCGGGCAACATCCCGCGCCTTATTTGTCTGCAAGTTTCCGATAATAACCCAGTCGAGCGCCTCATCGGCAAAGGTTTCGCTTTTGCGCTTCGCTTCCTGAACCTTATTTTCGCCAAAACGGCGCTCTCCCGCCTCGATCGCTATCTTGATTCTTTCGTCGGAAACCGTTTTGCTCACCGGGAGCAGACGGACCGATTTCGGATCGCGTCCGGCCGCCTCCGCAGCCTCGACAATCGATTCGCGGACACGCCGGAGATTTCCAACAATATCAACAGGCTCAGCTCCTTGCGGATAACTCATCCTAATTAAGATCAGCTATTTCGGGCGAAAAGACGATTCCATTTTCCCGCTTCTAAGCGCGCCAACCTCTGTTTTGAGAAAAACTGAGGATTTCGAGCCTCCGAACGTTCCGCTTCAATCGCTGTCGGTTTCTCCGGATGCTTCCCCAATCGCAGGTGATGACGATTTTCCGGTTTCTTTTTCCGAAATATTCGCCGGTCCCGACCAATCGAATCCAGCCGGAGGATAACCGCCGCGCGAAATATAATAATAAGGATCAAAGGCTTCCTTCGCCCGTTCGATAAACGCAATGGCTTCAGCAAGCGTGTAATAAGTGCCGTAGTTCGAGAGGGCTACCCGCGACGGCCGTTCCATATCGGTGTAGTAACCGTAGCGATCGATGCGCCCGGCGATCGACGGAATCGCCCGCTCCATGTACGCACGGATATCGATTTCGCCCGTATCCACATGATTGTCCGAAAGCTGATCGAAGGGTCCGTCGTAATAATCGTTGCGCATGACGCTGAGTTGGCGGATCGACGCGAGGATCTTCCGATCGGTCTGCGGATCGAGCCAGAAGACAAATCCACTCCGGTTTCCAACAATAATATCGTCCTGCAGAGTCGTAAAATGCTCAGGAACCGTTCCCTCCTCGTCCAAAACCCAGAGGAAGTAGTTGTCGCGGTTATTGAAGAGAAGAAAGAACTGGAATCCCGATTCATCGAAAGTGCGCTGCACAAATTCCTCGTCCGGAAGTAGATCGAACGTGCGCGGCAGATGCTGGGAAATCCGGTTGAGATGAAAAATCACCTCTTTCTCCATCACGCGAACCGAGTAGGTGAAATCATCGATCTTCTCCACCTCGACTCCATCGCCCCGCGTGAAATATTTTGCGCGCGAAAGCCGATGCCCTCCTCCGCCGACCGACGGAAATTCGTCATACTCCGAATACCCAAAGGAAAGAACTCCTCGATCGCGAGCGCCCGAAGGCAATCGAATATTTCCCCAAATATTCCGCCCATCGACGATCAGCTGCCAGTAGTAGTAATTTTCGCCCGGATAGATCGTCACCTCGTCGGGAAGATTTTCAAAGATGTGAAAAAAGACATCCGAAGGATCCTTCAAATCGAGCTTCGCCGTATCCGATTCTGCATGCCAACCTTCCAGCAAATGCTGGTTGAAAAGAATGACCGGCTTTTGCGGCGCATCGAGAAGTGAGCGGTCGGGCTCCTCCGCCGAAAGCGAAAGTGCGAAAAGCGGAAAAAGCGTCAAAGAAATGAGTTTGAAATTCATTGGGAAAAATTGCCGCGATTGTCCGGTCTCTCCGGCTCAACCGCGGCCCATCAACACGAGTTATTCGTCGGTTTGATCCTCCAGATGCACGACGACCCTGTAGAATCCTTGCGGAACGATCGCGTCGGCATCGATGTATAAAGATCTCGTTCCTTCAGCTTGAACGGTCGCAATATCTTCCCAGCCATCCGGATTGGAGAGACTGATATTCCACTGAACCCGGTAGATAAGTCCGGGAACCGAGCGCCAGGAGATGACGATCCGGCCTTCCGAATCTCGTTCGGTCGTATCGACTGCAAACCGTTGCTCCGGATCGTGCGGATCGGTTCGCGTTACGTAGGCTTCCCAATCGGGACGGCCGTCGCCACTCGAATCGGCATACGGATCGGTGATATTATTTAATTTGAGCCAAGCTGCATCTGGGAACTCGTCAACCGGAGCTACGCGCGAAACGATCGCAGCATGAACAGCCGATCCGAGCGAATCATGAGGCCGTGAGAGCGAAACGTCATGGATTACGGAATCTACCGGTTCGTGAATTGCCGAAAGCCTTGGGCGATGCAGCGAAGATTCTCTCGCACTGTGAACCACCGAAAGCTCGGCTGCATGAACGTCCGATTTCG
>DATGSL010000022.1:0-16258 GCA_035302665.1 Opitutales bacterium
CATCGGACACGAAAACGCCGGACCGCGAACGGCGATGATGTTCACCTTTGTTGAAAACTGCCGCCTGAGCGGAATCAACCCTGAGTCCTGGTTTGCCGACATCCTCTCCCGGATCGACGACCATCCGGCCTCGCGGATTGAAGAATTGATTCCCCAAAATTGGGTGAAGTCAAAGAACGCTTGAGCCGAAGCCGCCCACATCCTACCAAACAAAATCCCATCCGGATAGATGCGGAAAAGGAATGCTTACGGTACATTTTCGAAATAGCTCATGGACAAATCGGTCCGAATCTTCCTAGGATGCCGACTTTATACCTTATGAAGATTTTCCTGGATGGTTCATTTGTTCCGGCCGCAGAGGCGAAAATTTCCGTATTTGATCACGGGCTTCTCTATGGGGACGGTATTTTTGAAGGAATTCGTCTCTATGACGGCTGCGTTTTTAAGTTAGAGGAACATTTGGAACGCCTCGAATTCTCCGCAAAAGCCCTGATGTTGACGCTCCCGATGTCGCGGCAGGAGATCTCCGAAGCTGTTTGTGAAACCTGTCGTCAAAACAATTTGCGCGACGGCTATATTCGGCTCGTGGTGACGCGCGGAGTTGGGAATCTCGGACTATCTCCCGATTCGTGCCGCAAAGCCTCGATTTTTATCATCGCCGATAAAATTCAGCTCTATCCGAAGGAATATTATGAAAAAGGGCTCAAAATCGTTACGGTTCCGACCCGGAGACTCGGACCTGCTGCGTTGAGTCCGGCGATCAAGTCGCTGAATTATCTCAACAACATTTTTGCCCGGATCGAAGCTTCCATGTCTGGAGCGAGCGAGGCGGTTATTTTGAATCAGGAGGGATATGTCGCCGAATGCTCGGGGGACAATATCTTTATCTTTTCCAAGGGAAAACTCTACACTCCTCCGGCGAGCAGCGGAGCATTGAAGGGGATTACGCGCGAGGTGGTGATCGAAATCGCGGCAGAATTTGACATTCCGCTGATCGAGACGAACCTCACACGTTATGATCTTTGGATTGCGGAAGAATGTTTTCTGACTGGAACGGCGGCCGAGGTGGTGCCAGTGGCGATGATCGACGGGCGTACCGTTGGCGATGGAAAACCTGGGCCTGTGACGGCACGTTTTCTCGACGCCTTTCACGAACGCGTGGTGCGCGAGGGAACATTCCTTTGACGAAATCGGTCAAATAGGTTACACCTAGAAGGTGGAATCTGGTTGCGAATTCCCGACCTTTTGGAGGACATGGAAAGTGTGTGAGAGGGCGGGGAAACCGAGCAGCAATCTTTACAATTGTCAGTTGAAACGGCATAGAAGTGCTGGTGAATAAGCTGAACACCTGCGGATTCCTCCGAAAGGTGATATCTTTATAAAAGTAATGGCAAAATCTCTGAAGTGTAACCTCTGCGATGAACCGGCGACCGTGCACCTCACTCAGATCGTCAATAACAAGGTCCATAAGGTTGATCTTTGTGAAAGCTGTGCTCAGAGCAAAGGGGTGACCGATCCGAATGGTTTTTCGCTTGCGGATTTGTTGGTGAAATCGCCATTTGCACGGGAGCAGATACCGGGGCAACTTCAGTGTTCGACGTGCGGTTTTAAACAGAGCGATTTTCGGAAGCTCGGCCGCCTCGGTTGTCCAGATTGCTACACGGTCTTTGGGCCGATTTTGACACCGGTTCTGAAAAACATGCACAAAGGTCTCACCCATGTCGGAAAGGTTCCTGAAAAATCGGCCGCGCGTTATACGATTCGGGAACAGCTTGCGGCGTTGGAGGAGGAAATTCAGTCGGCGATCGAGAGCGAGCGTTATGAAGATGCCGCCAAGATTCGCGACAAGATCAACCATTTGAAGAAGAGCAGTGCGAAAAGCAGATCCTAATCATACGACAGCTATCCGTTCGCTCTTCAATTCGAAGGCGGAGCTGACTCACAGCGCGACGGAAAAGTGCCCGGTTGTTCTCAGCACCCGGATCCGTTTGGCGCGCAACCTCGATTCCTATCCGTTTCCCGGATGGGCGAAAGAGGAAGTGCGTCAGGAAATCGCGGAAATGTGCCTCGATGTGATCAGCAAACTGACGCCGATGAAGACCGGTCTGGCCCTTAAGATCGAGGATCTCACCAATCTCGAAAAACAGATTCTATACGAGCGCCATCTGATCAGCCGCGACCTGATGTCGAGCAAAAGCGGGTCCGCGGTCCTCATCAGCAAAGATCAGGCCTGCGTGATCATGATTAACGAGGAGGACCATCTTCGCCTTCAGGTTTTACGCAGCGGATTCAACTTCCGACGCGCCTGGAATGCGATCAACACGCTCGACACTGCGATTGAGGAAAAGCTCAACTACGCATTTTCACAGAAGCTCGGCTACCTGACCGCCTGCCCGACAAATGTCGGAACCGGCCTGCGCGCTTCGGCGATGATGCACTTGCCGGCTTTGACATTGGCAAACCAGATGGAAAAAGTGGTTCGCGCCGTCAATCAACTCGGGATCGCCGTCCGAGGCCTTTTTGGCGAAGGATCGGACGCGAGCGGCAGCATTTTTCAAATTTCAAACCAGACGACTCTGGGCGAAAATGAACAGGAGATCATCAAGCGCCTCTCGAATGTCCTGACGACTGTGATTGAGCAGGAGACCAATGCGCGGGAAAAACTCCTCGAAACGGACAAAACGAAGATTCTCGATAGAATCGGGCGTGCCTTTGGAGCGTTGAAGCACAGCCATGTAATGGCTTCTTCGGAAGCCATGAACCTTTTATCACTGATCCGGTTGGGGATCGAGCTTGGGCTTTTCCCGGAAGAACATCGCTCGCTGATCGACCGGTTGTTAATCGAATCTCAGCCGGGGCACATCCAGTATGCGTCGAAAAAGACGATCGACGCACCGGAACGGGACGACTTCCGCGCAGCACACTTGCGCGTAGAGTTTGCAAAAATCCCCGATCCGGACTTTAGTAGAGTTAAATAAAGTAACCCACAACCACGCCGAAAATGGAACCAATGAATAATTTTACGCCGCGGGCGCAACAGGTACTCGCACTGGCACGGAAAGAGGCCGACCGTTTTCACCATAATTATGTGGGAACGGAGCATTTGCTTCTCGGACTCATCAAACTCGGACAAGGTGTCGCAGTCAGCGTCCTTCAAAAAATGGGGATGGATCTCGCGACGGTCCGCAACGCTGTCGAAAAACAGGTAGGAACCGGACCCGAAGGGAAACCGACCGGGAATATTCCGTACACGCCGCGAGTTAAAAAAGTTCTGGCACTGGCCGGAAAGGAAGCGAAAGCTCTCAACCACAGCTACGTCGGGACGGAGCATATTCTGCTCGGACTTCTTCGCGAAGGTGAAGGCGTTGCCGCACGCGTTTTGAAAGCACTCGATGTCGATATCGAGCGCACCCGCAACGAAATCCTCAGCGAACTCGATCCGCAGTTCAGCGGCGAAGTCGACGAAGGAATGGCACCGGGCGGACGCGGATCGGGCTCAGCCGATGAGAAACGGGATCAGAAGACGCCCGCTTTGAAGGCATTTGGCCGCGATCTTACCGAACTTGCCCGCCGGGGAGAACTCGATCCGGTGATCGGACGCAAGGAGGAAATTCGTCGGGTCGTTCAGCTTCTTTGCCGCCGCACGAAGAACAATCCGGTCCTCATCGGAGAGGCCGGTGTCGGAAAGACAGCGATTATCGAAGGTCTCGCACAGGAGATTGCTGACGGACTCGTTCCCGAGATTCTCGCTGACAAACGGGTCATCACACTCGATCTCGCTTTGATGGTCGCCGGTACGAAATATCGGGGACAGTTCGAAGAACGGATCAAGGCGGTCATGGAGGAGATCAAGCGATCGAAGAATGTGATTCTTTTCATCGACGAACTCCACACGATTGTCGGAGCTGGAGCTGCGGAAGGAGCAATGGATGCTTCCAACATCTTCAAGCCGGCTCTTTCCCGTGGTGAATTGCAGTGCATCGGCGCAACGACACTTGCGGAATACCGGAAATATATCGAGAAGGACAGTGCTCTCGACCGGCGTTTTCAGAGCGTCAAGGTCGAGCCATCCTCGATTGAAGATACGGTCCTCATTCTCAAGGGAATCCGGAATAAATACGAAGAGCACCACAAGGTCGTCTTCACCGATGAATCGCTCGAAGCGGCGGTCAAACTTTCCGACCGCTACATCACCGGACGTTTCCTCCCGGACAAGGCGATCGACGTTCTCGACGAAGCCGGAGCGCGAGCTCGGATTGCTTCCTTGAACCGTCCACCGGAGATCGAAGAGCTTTCGGCCGAGATCGATGAGGTTTGCGGCAAGAAGGAAGATGCGATCAGCAAGCAGCATTTCGAAGAAGCCGCGGAGTTTCGCGACAAGGAAAAGCAGCTTCGCGCCAAACGGGAACAGCTTCTCGAGAATTGGAAGAAAAACCGTGAGGAGAAGACGATCACCGTCGGCGAAGAGGAGATGATGCAAGTCGTCGCAGCTTGGACAGGTATTCCTCTTCAGCGGATGGAGCGCAAGGAAGCGGAGAAACTTCTCAAAATCGAGCAAGAGCTTCAGGAAGTTGTTATTGGGCAGGATGAGGCGACGGTTCATATCGCAAAAGCCCTCCGTCGCTCCCGCGCTGACCTCAAGGATCCGCGTCGTCCGATCGGTTCCTTCATGTTCATGGGGCCGACCGGAGTCGGTAAGACGCATTTGGCCAAGAGCCTCGCTGAAAAAATGTTCGGCGATCAGGATGCGGTTGTTCAAATCGATATGTCGGAATACATGGAGAAATTCTCCGTCTCCCGCCTGATCGGTTCGCCTCCGGGATATGTCGGATACGAGGAGGGCGGCCAGCTTTCGGAAACGGTCCGGCGCAATCCTTACTCGGTGATTCTCTTTGACGAGATCGAAAAGGCACACCCGGATGTCACGCAGCTTCTCCTCCAAGTTCTGGAGGATGGCCGGTTGACCGACAGCCTCGGACGCACGGTCGATTTCCGAAATACGATCATCATCATGACCTCCAATGTCGGAGCCAGCCACTTGCACTCATCGGGAGTGATGGGCTTTGGTGCCGGAGGCGGAATCGACGGTGACAATTTTGCTCAGGCAAAAGAGAAGATTCTCGATGAGGCCAAGCGGCACTTTAAGCCCGAGTTCCTCAACCGGATCAATGAGATCGTTGTTTTCCGTCCGCTCGATCGCGATGACCTCGTGAAGATTGTCGAACTCGAAATCAACAAGGTTTCGGAGCGCCTCGCCGAGAAGAAGATCATTCTCGACATTCGCGAAGATGCCAAGTTGCTCTTGATCGACAAAGGTTATGACGTGAAATACGGTGCGCGGCCTCTTCGCCGAGCAGTCGAGCGCTATCTGGAAGATCCGCTTGCGGAAGCGATTCTCCGGGGAGATCTCAAAGCCGGGGAACCGATCATCGTCAAACGCGAGAAGGATCATCTCAGCTTCGAACAGCCGTCACCGACCAGCGGTGTTTCGTCTTAAGTCGACTGAAAATTATTTAACAACAAAAAAGGCTGCGGATTTCCGCAGCCTTTTTTATTTCCGCCTCCAGAGATCGGGCAGGCGAATTATTTTTAATTGTTTTGAATAACGGTTTCTATCTCAGACATAGATCCCGCTTCCGAGAATTTTCTCGCCGTCGTGGAGAACGAGAACCTGACCACTTGTGAGGCCGCGTTGGCTTTTGTCGAAGACGACTCGTGCGGATCCGTTACCGGACGGAATAAAGGTAATCTCTGTCAAAGGATCAAGATAGCGCGTTCGAGCCAAAAGGCGTTGCTCGTTTTCGATTGGCCGATTGATCCAAGAGAGGCTATGAACATTGATTTCGTTGCGATAAAGCCCTTCCGAGTCGGGCCTGTCAAAAGCCACAATCAGGCGATTTTGGCGCATATCTTTTCCAACGACGACGAAATGCTCGTGATCGGTATTTGATGGCACTCCGATGCCCCGACGTTGGCCGATCGTGTAAAGATGGAGACCCTTGTGTTCGCCGACATGACGGCCATCGGAGGTGAAGATTTCGCCGGGCGAATCAGGAATATAGTGGCGAAGGAAATCGCTCATTCGGATGTTTCCAATGAAGCAGATTCCTTGGCTATCTTTTTTATGAGCGTTCGGTAAATCGTGTTCGACGGCAATTTGGCGCACCTCGGATTTGGTCAGATCTCCGATCGGAAATTCAGCGTGTGCCAGTTGTTCCTGGCGCAACATTGCGAGAAAATATCCTTGTTGCTTGTGGGGATCGACTCCTTCGAGAAGATCGAATCGGCCATCTTCCGCGGTGACTTTTCGCGCATAATGACCGGTTGCCACGCCGGAAAACCCTTCTTGGAGCGCGTAATCGAGCAGAACGCCGAATTTCATTTCCCGATTGCACATGACGTCGGGATTGGGCGTGATTCCCCGCTTATAGCCGTCGAGGAGATAGTCGACGATCCGGTTCCGGTATTCGTCGATGAAATTGACAATGTGAAAATCGATGCCGAGCGCTTCAGCCGCTGCCCGTGCATCGACAATATCCTGCTGCCACGGGCAATCGCCGAGGATATTCTCCTCGTTGATCCAGTTTTTCATGTAGACACCGGTGATCGGCACTCCCTTCTTTTTCAGCAGGAGAGCTGCGACGGAACTATCGACGCCGCCGGACATCGCTACTAAAAGTTTTTTCATAACATCAGGGTGCGAAACGGTAAGTTTGCACAGAGAAAAAGCAAGAGTCGCCGCCGCGATTGTGATCGCTCGCTTACTAGACGGCAACTTTGTGCAGCTCGACTAGGTCAAGCAGATAGCTTTGCTGATCTTTTCCGCTTTCTTCGCGTCGTACAGACGCTCGACGAGACTGAGAGCAAATTCGAGCGCTGTGCCGGCTCCTTGTGAAGTTGCGACATTTCCGTCCCACACGACTTTTTGGTTATCGATGATTTGAGGCAGCTCGGCTTTTACCGAAAAGTGGCCGGTGTATTCGCGTCCTTCGAGAATGCCGGCGTCATAAAGAACTGTGGTCGCGGCGCAGATTGCGGCGGTCAACCGTCCTTCTCCGACCTGTTTCCGAATCATCTCCAAAACACTCGTATCTTTTCGCAGATGGCGCGAACCGGGACCGCCAGGTAAAACCAGAAGGTCGAAACTCTTATCGCGGAGCGCGTGAAAAAGTTCGTCGGCAACGACCTGTATTCCCGTTTTCCCGGTCACAAATTTCCCATCATGCTGCGCTGCAATGGTACAATTCACGCCGGCACGTCGAAGAATATCGATAACTGCGATCGCTTCGATTTCCTCGAATCCCTCAGCAAGAATGACCAGTGCCGTTTTCATACGTAAAAGAGTAATATTAGGATTAAATTTACTGTTTGCAAAAAGAAACAGGTAAGCTGCCAAAGGGACAGCCGATCAAATTTGAGAGTTTGCCTCAGAAATCGTGTGTTTCAAGGTGAACCTTTTTCCCAAGATCCTCCTTCAAAAAAAGTGTGCCGATCTTTCGATTGTTTTTCAGGATCATCTCCTGGACCGTTTCGCCTCCTGCGAGGAGGGCCGTTGACAATGCATCACTCTTGGTCGCAGACCGATGGCGAATTCCGGCTAAAAGCGGGCCGCGGACCGGTTCGCCTGATCGCGGGTCGAGGACGTGTCCATCGATTTTCGAGCCGCGCCGCAGGAAACGCCCCCCGATTCCGGAGACGGAAAGAGCTTCGTCAAAAAGGATGACGGAAGAGATAAAAGATTCCGGCCACGGTTTTTCATCGGGCATCACTTCGGGAGGAGGCGGCTGAATTGCAATTTTCCAGCCTTTTGCATCCGGCGATGCATCTCCGATGCCGCGAATCGTGCTGGTGCCACCATGAAGAAGGGCATTTTCGATGCCGTGATCCTGAAGAATCATCGCGGCTTCATCGAGCGCCCAGCCTTTGGCGATCGCTCCGAAGTCGAGCGAGACTCCGGCTTGTTTAAAAAAGATTGTCCGTGCGTTCCGGTCGAGCTCAACGTGTTGAAAGCCGACTTTTTTACGGGCGGATTCGATTTCTTCGGGAGAAGGAGCTTTCTTGTTTCCGCCGCGGAAACCCCAGCAAT
Source organism: Opitutales bacterium (assembly GCA_035302665.1). GTDB lineage: Bacteria > Verrucomicrobiota > Verrucomicrobiia > Opitutales > T3Sed10-336 > DATGSL01. The sequence goes on from DATGSL010000022.1 coordinate 8,087, forward strand.
CCATTAGCGGACCGACGGTCAGGTCAAAAGCTCCGTTTGTCGTTTCCCAGATTTTTCGGGCTTCTTCAAGAAGTTCGAAAAGGGCAGGTTCGACACGAACCGGTCCGTTCGCCGCCATGCGGTTGATCCGGGAGACTTCGCTCGTCGGTTGGAAAAGGTTTAGCTGGCGCTCGAGCCGTTCGACTTCATTGAGAGCTTCCTCGGCCGCGCCACGGAGAAACGATTTGTCGGCACCCCAAAGGAGAATTTCGAAACGGGTGCCCATCGCAAAGCGGGCGACCCTGACCGATTCATGCTCCATTTCGAGTGCGCTTCCGAGGCGCCTGATTTCCTGATCCGATGGCTAACAAAAATATCTTTCGCAAGGAATTCCTAGCCGACTTCAAAGGATTGGTCGTCGTATGTGACCCGTTTCTTTTCCAAAATAGCTTCGTTTGCTTTGACTGCTGTGACGACGGCTTCGAAACCTTCCTTGTAGCTCGCGTACGGTTTGCGCGATTCGCGGATGCAGTTGAGGAAATCCTCCAAAGCGTCATAAATCGGCGCATCGCCCTCGACGGCTCCGCTGGCCGGATCAACTCCTTGAGCTAAAAGCTTGGTGGCATCGGCAACGAGCGAAATTCCGGTTTGTTGGAAAAATGCGTCCTTGCGGGCGTAGACTTCCCACCCGAGAAGAGGGGCATCTGGTTCGCGGAACATCCATGCAAGATTGTCTCGCAGGAGAATCGACCCGTCCGATCCTTGAAAAACTTCGTTGTTGAGGTCGTAGGAATTCCCGAGGGTTGCTGAATAGGTGAAATTTACGCCATTTGGATATTCGAAGACCGCTTGGATCGTATCGGGGACATTGCGCCCATCTTTCCAGAAAAGAGTGTCGCCAAAACCGGTTACCGCGACCGGTGGAGCATTAAAAAACCACGAAGCGACATCGACTTGGTGAATTCCGATTTCACCGATCAGGCCGAGCGAGGTTTCGCGATTGAGGCGCCAATTGAGTTCTTTTTCGCGCTCGGCATTCGGAGAGACCCGGCGCTGACTTTCCTTTTTGTTCCACTGCGCGCGCCCGGAGAGAAAGGTGCCGAGAGCGCCGGTGCGGACGAATTGAAGAACGTGGAGATGTTGGGGAGCGGCTCGAAATTGCTGGCCAACTTGAAAAATTTGTCCTTCGGCTGATTGCGCAGCTTTGGCAATCGCGCGGGCATCCTCAATTGTCGTCGCCATCGGCGCTTCGCAATAGACATGTTTCCCGGCTTCGAGCGCTGCAATCGCGATTTCCCGATGTTGGTGGCTTGGAGTGGCGATAAAAACCGCTTGCACTTCCGCGTCGTCGAGAACTTCCCGGTAATCATCGGTGGTTTTGGCGTCCGGAGCTGCCCGTGTCGCGCGACGAAGATAGGCCGGATATGATTCGCAGACCGTGTGGACAATTGCACCGGGCGTTGCCGAAAGAATTCCAATCAATTCGCGACCCCAGGCGCCGACGCCGATAATCGCGCAGTTGATCGGCGGTCCGACCGGTTCCTCCGGTTGATCGGTTGCTCTTTGGGGAGTGGGCTGGGCGGTCAGATCGATGGCACTTCCGGCTAGAAGACCGAGAGCTCCAAGGGAACCGGTTTTAAGAAAGTCGCGTCGGTTGAATTTAGAATCTTTCACAATATTCGTTCGGTTATTTTTCGTTGGATGGAGAAATTTCACGGATACGGATCTTGCGGAATCCGACCGAATCGCCGTGATGTTGAAGGCCGATGGAACCTTCCCGGCTTTGTGCAAATTCCGGATGAACTCCGAATTTGCTGCTTCGAATCCCTTCCTTCAATTCGGCATTGTTAAAATCGTAGGAAAGAATTTTTTCGCCGTTAAGCCAATGCTCGATTTTGTCTCCTTTGGCAACAATTCGCGTTTCATTGAATTCGCCGACCGGGCGCATCTTTTTGTTTTTGTTTGGCGGAAGGAGATCGTAGAGAGAGCCGGTTGCGTGAATCGGCGGCGTTTCCGGAGTGTCGTCGAGGATTTGATATTCGGGCGCCGCATGCCAGATCGAATTTGTCTCTTCATTGACACGAAAGAAGATTCCGCTGTTCCCGCGCGGTTCGAGCCGCCATTCGAGCTCGAGTTCAAAATCGGAAAATTGTTGCCGGGTGACGATGTCCGTTCTGGCCGCTTCCGCCTGCGACGTTAAAACACCTTCTTCAACGATCCAGGAATCGGAGGGGAAATCGTCTCCGCGGTACGCCTTCCAAGCCTCGACTGATTCGCCATCAAAGAGATCGATCCATTGGGACTCCGCTGACGAGAGATTCGTTAGGAGGAGGCTGATGAGGACGAGAGAAAGAGAGCTGGTACGTGGTTTCATAATGAATTGAACAAGGGCTCTATCGATCGCGAAAAGTGGAGCTTTGTTTTTCTCACAGAACCGGTTCTGTCGGCAAGATAATTAGATGCGGTCCACTAAATGGTCTGGAAATCGGGGAGCTTTGGAATGTTTGAGAAGACGAGATCTGAGCATCCGATTGGGGAGATTTGAGAGCTGAAGATCTTCTTCATCCACATCATCGGTTTTTAGGTTTTCGTTTTCCACTTGCAGTGAGCAAGAGGGTGATGCAGAAAGTCGAATGAAAGAAAATCCCACATTCTCCTACCAAATTCGATTTAAGATATGAATTCAGCTCTTCGCTTTAAGTTATCTCTCATGATGTTTCTCCAGTTCTTTCTCTGGGGAACCTGGTATGTTACCGGTCCGAGCTATCTCAGCACGATCGGTTTTAAGGCGGGAGACTTTGCCTGGATGTATTCGGTCGGTCCGATCGCCGGGATGATTTCGCCCTTTTTTGTCGGGATGGTGGCCGACCGTTTTTTTGCCGGCCAACGGGTTCTATCGGCGATGAACCTGTTGGGTGCGGGATTGATGTTGATTGCGGCGTTCATGATGAAGGGTGGAAGTTCTCCCTCGGCGATCAATTTCGTTTTCTTTCTCTACATGTTGACCTTCTTCCCGACCTTTGCGCTGACGAACACGATCGCGATGCGCAATATGAGCAATCCGGAAAAGGAGTTTCCGGGAATCCGTGTTCTCGGCACGATCGGGTGGATTGTGGCCGGTCTGATTCTGAGCTGGCTCGGGTGGAGCACGAAGATCAATATGTTCTATTTGACGGTCGGGGCCGCTACGGCGTTGGGAATTTTTAGTCTGTTTTTGCCACATACGCCGCCTTCCGCAACGGGTCCTGTTTCCGCTCGGCAGATTCTTGGACTCGATGCTCTTGTGCTGTTGAAGGACCGTTCGTATCTGACCTTTTTGATTTGCTCGATGCTGATCTGTATTCCGCTCGCTTTTTACTATCAGATTGCCGCGCGAGTGGTCGAAATGATGGAGTTTCAGAAAGTCGGTGGATTTACGGAAATCGCGCAGGGGATTGGGTTGGGCGATGCCATCGGACTTGTCATGTCGTTCGGGCAGGTGTCGGAGATCTTTTTCATGCTCGTCATGCCGTTTTTCTTTGCGCGCCTCGGAGTGCGCTGGATGTTGGCTGTCGGGATGCTTGCCTGGGTCGCCCGTTATGCGCTCTTTGCGATCGGTGCGCCGGAAGAAGTCCGCTGGATGGTGTTGGTCGGGATTTTGCTGCACGGAATTTGCTACGACTTTTTCTTTGTGACCGGCCAGATTTACACTGATAGGAAAGCGCCGCGTCAATTGCGCGGACAGGCGCAGGGCTTGCTGGTTTTGTTTACACTCGGGATCGGGATGTTTATCGGTGCGCAGGTGGCTGGCGTGATCGAGGCCCGTTATACGCCTGAAGAATCGCTCGCTTACGGGGCGCAGGTCGAAGCTAAAGGAAATGAAATTCGGGAATTGCAGGCCAAAATAACTTCGGCTCCGGAGGCGGAGGTAGGCGAAATGAGGGACGAATTGGCTCAACTCACGGAGGAGCGCGCCGCACTTCGCAAGGCAGAGTTGAAAGCGCTGCAATGGAAACCGATCTGGGGAATTCCGGCCAGTTTTGCCGCGATTGTCATGATTCTTTTCCTAATTCTCTTCCGCGAGGATTATCCGAAAAATGTGCCTGCTAAAGCGAAAGCAGAAGCTGCGCAGTAATTCGGTTTTTTTTAAAAAAGCTTTTTCGGGGGAGGTTGCTCGCGGCAATCTCCCTTTGTTGAAAGAAATGTTTTCCCGACGCGCAGCCAGATGGGTGAAATTCGGAAAATTCTTGTTGAAAATTTAGCGGGAAGGGAACGTGCGGATAAGTATCTTGCCGAGGTTTTGCCGGAATTGAGCCGGTCCGCCATTCAACGTGTTTTCGATGCGGGCGAAGTGAGTCGGAATGGAATTCCTTTGGCGAAAAATGCGCGTGTCGAAGAGGGGGACGAACTCGAGTTTAGAATGCCTGAAACCGGTTCCGAAGAACTCGGTCCGGTTTCCATCCCTCTGGAAATCCTTTTTGAGGATCAACATCTTGTCGCGGTCAACAAAGCGAGTGGGATGATCGTTCATCCGGGTGCCGGGACGGAGGACGATACGTTGGTCCATGCTTTGCTGGCTCATTGCGACGGGAAGCTGAGTCGAATCGGTGGAGATGATCGGCCCGGGATTGTTCATCGGCTCGATCGCGAAACCTCCGGTGTGATTCTTGCGGCGAAGACCGATCAGGCTCACGCGGCATTGGCCGGCATTTTTGCCAATCGGGAGATCGAGAGGGAATATCTTGCGATCGTAGCCGGTGCCCCCGAGTTGTTGTCGGGTTCCATTCGCGCACCGATCGGGCGCCATCCGGTTCATCGATATAAAATGAGTGTTGTCGATGAAGGAGAAGGGCGGGAGGCGCGGACCGATTGGGAAAAGATCGAAGGTTACGGGAAGGCTTATTCGCTTCTGCGGTGCAAAATTTTTACGGGCCGGACGCATCAGATCCGCGTTCACCTCAGCTCCGAGGGACATCCGGTTCTCGGGGATCGTGTCTATGGCTTCCGCACCGATCCGCGTCTTGTAAAACCGCCTCCGCGAGTGATGTTGCACGCGATTCGGTTAAGATTTAGGCATCCGATAACAAACGAAGCACTCGAAGTGACCGCTCCGATTCCGGACGATTTTCGGGAGCAGGCGGAGCAGTTGAGAAAAATTTTTCGGGCGCCCTGATCGTTATTCGTGACGGAGCGCCTCGATTGGGTCCATATTTGCGGCACGGTTCGCAGGATAGAGGCCAAAAACGATTCCGGTGAGGGCAGAAATTCCGAAGGCGAGGACGAGCGAACCGATTGTGATGATCGTTACCATGTTGGTTAGAAAGGAGACGGTGATTGGGATCAAAATTCCGACGGCGAGTCCGATCAATCCACCGCCGACAGAGAGAACGACCGTTTCGACAAGAAACTGAGTCACGATATCCCGTTTTTTGGCGCCGAGCGCGCGGCGGACGCCGATTTCGCGTGTGCGTTCGGTGATCGTTGCAAGCATGATGTTCATGATTCCGATTCCACCGACAAGAAGGGAAAGAGCAGCGATCGAGCCGAGGACAATATTGAAAATCCTTTTGGTTTGTTCCGCCTGCTGAAGGAGTTGAAGGGGCACGATGAGTTCGAAGTCGCGCTTATCGTGAAAGCGGTTCAAGAGCGCTTGGATTTCCCGCGCGCCTTTCGCGACATTTGCGGCAGAATCGAATCGGATCGTAATTTCGTGGAGTTGAACCCGCTCAAATTCCCGGCTGCCAGCTGAAACCCGGACGATCGTTTCGCCGAACCGGTGACGGGCGGCTGAAAGCGGAATATAAACGAGATCGTCGGCCCGGGTAAGCATCGGAGCTGCGGTGGAAGAGGTCGGACGGTTTCCGATGATACCGATCACTGTATAATAATCGGAGCCGATTTTTACGGTTTCGCCGATCGGGTCGCGAAAGAGGAAAAGCTGTTTGGCGAGGCTTTCGCTGATCACGCAGTTGTTTCGAATGGAACGCTCATCAAATTCGGAAATAAAACGGCCGGATGTCATCGGCAGATTGAGCAGGTAAAAATGATTGGGGAGGACGCCGATCACTTCGGATTGGTGCTGTCGGCTGGAGACTCGAACATTTTGGCGGAGGTTTCGGGCTTTGAAAACTTCCTCGACGCCCGAGATCGTTGCTTCGATGCGGTCTGGATCGCGATAGGTCAACCCGTATTCGACGGCTAATCCGCTGGAGCGACCGCTCGTTTGATTTTCCTCGGGCGGCTTGATGCTTCGGATGATGACATTGTTGCTGCCGAGTTCTTTGATCGATTCCTGTGCTTCGAAAGAGGCGCCTTCGCCGATCGCCAGCATCGCGATGACCGAGCAGACGCCGAAAATGATTCCGAGCATCGTCAGGACCGACCGCATTTTGTGGAGCAGAAGGTTCTTGATGCCGAGGCGAACGATGCGAAGAAGTCGGGACATCGGTAGATTTGGGGATGGGGTTCAGTTTTTTTGGATTCCCGCGGGTTGTTCGCCTTTCGGACTTGGGATTAAAAGGAGCTTTTCATCGGTTTTGAACTTCGCGGTAGATGAGACCGTCCTTGAGATGGATGACACGTTCGGCGCGATCCGCGACATGATCATCGTGCGTGACCATGATAATCGTTTTGCCGCTTTCGTGAAGTTCGTCGAGCAGTTGGAGAATTTCCTCCTCGGTTTGGGAGTCGAGGTTTCCGGTCGGTTCGTCGGCGAGGATGACAAGCGGATCGTTCGCGAGGGAGCGGGCAATTGCCACCCGTTGTTGTTGGCCTCCGGAGAGCTCTGCCGGACGGTGGTCGAGGCGTTTCCCGAGACCAACGCGGACCGCGAGCTCCTTGCAGCGCTCAAAATGCTCCGGTGAATCTTTTCCCTGATAGAAAAGGGGAACATGAATGTTTTCGAGAACGGTCAGCTGATCGATCAGGTTGTAGGATTGAAAAACGAAGCCGATCCGTTGGCCGCGAATGTCGGAGAGTTGATCATCGTCCAGTTGTGCCACGTTTGTGTCACCGAGAAAATAGTTGCCGGAAGTCGGGCGGTCGAGGCAGCCGAGCATATTTAGAAGGGTCGATTTCCCTGAGCCGGAGGAACCCATGATGGCGAGATAAGCGCCCTCGTTGATCGTCAGTGAAACGCCTTGAAGAGCATGAACCTGGATCGTGCCCATTTGGTAGGTTTTGCGCATATCTTCGATCCGGATGATCGGTTCGTCGTTCGAAGAGCGGTTGGTTTTTTCTTTAGAAGGTGCTGTTGTGTTCACTTTTGAAATTTTAATTGGCGCCCGGTTCGATGGTCGCGGTCAGAGATGGATTGGCCGGATCGGATTCGTCCGTTTCGTTGGTGTTTTGGTTTTCTGATTCGGCCTCCATTTTGCCGTTCCTTTGCTCCGGTTGTCGATGTGGAGAGGATAAGAAGACCCAATCACCTTCAACCAAACCGGACTGAATTTCGATAAAACTATCATTAAAGGAACCGATTTGAACTGGAATCGCTTCGGGACCGTCGCGCTTCATCCGATAGACGACTCGTTCGCCATCGATGGTGGAAACAGATTGAATCGGAACCTGAAGGACGTTGTCGAGTTCGTCGACAAGAATTTCCGCACGGGCGGACACACCCGGATTTACGTCGGGAATGTCGTCTTCGATGAGAATATCGGTCGTATAGACTTTGAGATCGGGATTCAGCCAGCGCGATTCGGCGTCGGGTAAAACAGAAATCCGGGTCACCGTTCCGCGGAAACGGCGGTCCGGGATCGAGTCGATCGTGACGAGGGCGGGCAATCCTTCGCGGAGCTGGTAACGCTGCGATTCGTGAATTTTTACCTGGACCAGCATTTTGGAGAGGTCGGGCAGTGTGATCAGTTCCTGGCGCTGTCCGATCGACGCACCGACTTCGAGAGGACGCTCGTTTCCTCCCGATCGCCAGTCGCGGTAGGTCGCATAAATGACGAGCCCTTCCTGCGGTGCGTAAATGCGGGTGTTTTCTAGTTCATTGGAAATTCGGTCGAGACGGCTTTTCTCGAGTTCGAGTGTTGCTTCACGGGCTTTCAGCGAGCCTTCTGCTTGGGCAAGTTCGGCGGCGAAACGGGATTTTGTCCGTTCGAGCGCGGCTTCCGCCTGTTCGACATCCGACTGGAGTTTGCGAACCTGTTTGGGATATTCGTATTTCGTGAGCAGGCGGAGTTTTTCTTTGGCATTTTCAAAGGCCAA